>JACRDF010000021.1 GCA_016212925.1 Desulfomonile tiedjei | reverse complement strand
TTGACATCCTCATATTCCCTGATCAAGAACCGGTACTTCTGGATGTAGTTCCTCTTTATCGTCTGATCTTGGCTGTTGATTCTCATGGACTTATTACCCCTGTCTGAGGATACCTCGTCCACGAATTATCTAACATCTACAGCAATGACAACTGTTGGCAATGTTGTATTTTTTATGGTGAATCGGCATGACATGCGAGGTGTGGCCTTTGTCCCATAGCCATCGGGCTCCAGCGAGGAGCTGTACGGGGTCATCTCTTCAACTTCCTGACCCACCGTGAACGGTCCAAACGAAGGAACCCAAACCGCTGATAAAGTGACGCCGCGCGGCTGTGGGCCGCATCAATTTCCAAGTCTATCGCGGCAATCGCAGCTTCCTCTGCCCGCTTTATGACAGCGGCCACCAAGGACGTGCCGATGCCCCGGTTCCGACAATCGGGTGTGACATAAATCTCCTCAAGCCACCCGACCGGACCGCAATGTTCCACACTCAGAATGGTGGCTACATAGGCAACGCCGACAACTCGGCCGCCGGCTCGCGCGACCAGGAGAAAACCGCGCGACATGTCAGCGACCACATCTGCCAACACACGTGCCAGTTGTTCCGCAGAGGAGTCAATACCGTGCCCTCGAAGCTGCTCGACCAGAAGCCGCGCGCATTCTAAGCAGTCGTCGGCTGAAGCTGGGGCGATGGAAAATGTTTGCATAACAAATGAGTTCCTTCAAAGAATGCCGAGCCAAATCCCTAAATCCCGTATCGTCCGGGCGCAATTACCTGGTTCGGGTCGACAGCCTCCTTGATTGTTTTCATTAGATGGCGGTAGCAAGGGTTGCATGCCAGGATCTTTTCCATTTGAGGCGTGCAGCAGCGGTACTGCTGGTAATGGTCTCGCTCGATGAGTTCACAAAGTTGATCGTAGGTTCTTTGCGCTCGCTGGGTCTCTTCCAGGTTTTTTTTGTCAAAGATCAGCGGAAGGATCACAAAGAAAGTCCTCGGATTTGGTTGAATCAGCAGTATGCCTGCCTCAAATCCATTGGTGGCGCAGATTCTCTTAATGTCTTCAATAAGACTTTGAAGGTCGTTTCCTCTGGCAGGTAGGATCGGGGCAAAGAAAATGAGTCCGCACCCATCGCGGGCGGGATCTAAGTCCTTCGCGGGCTGGCGGTCCTTGTTCTTGAAATAGGCTGCGGCCAAAATATTCTCATTGGGTTCGCCTTTGAGAATTGGATACAACGACAGCAAGGATTCTATCATCTCAGTAGACACCTTGCCGAAGATCAACTGCGTTAGGGACTTCAGGCACCGGAAAAGCGCACCTCGGACACCGGGTTCGCGCACGCCACGAACCACACGGCTCAATATCCTTTGTGAAGTCTCCCCAAAGAAACGCAGTCGAGCCCGTCGCGGAAGGTGCCTAAGCATCTCGGCTTTATTGGCTTTAACCTGTCGCGACGTACCGTACACGCCTCCGGCAAAGGTCCAGGAAGCCAGTCCTTGGTCTGCAGCAAATTGCTGAATATCTGTTTCACTCAAGAATTGCTTTCCGTTGAGCAGATGGGCTGGATACTCGAAAGCGCGAGCCAATACTAGGAACTGGTTGAAGCCGTGGCAACTGCTGATAATTCTTCGCAAAGCCAGCTCTCGAAGGGAGTCAATTACCGGGGCAAGATCTGTGGAATCAAAGATCTCAACGACGAACATTTCGAAAGCTTCGGGTTTAGGCATCAGCCACAGACCTGCTTTGGTGACCAGCCCCAAATTGGATTGAGCGAACAGACCCTCAACAAAAGGCCCCACGCCCCATTTATAAGTGTGCCGGGTGGGGCAATGTTCGGGCAGGCCTCCGGTGGTGATGATTTCTCCGCTAGGGAGGACAACTTCCATTCCACACAGATTGCCGAAGTGGTCCCCGTACGGTGTGTATCCAACGCCTTTATCCAGGGCATTGCCGATGAGACTTCCGTCCGGCGATGAGTCCGTAGAATCTATCCACAACCCGGACCCTCGGCTTTTAAGATGCTCGTTGAGCTGCCCTTGACTCACGCCGGGTTCAATAACCGCGTAGCAAAGCTCTTCATTGACCTCGTGAATACGGTTCATTCTGCGGAGAATGACTATCAAGGCCCCTTCTTGCAGAGCAAGCACGGTCCCGTAGCCCCAGTTGTGTCCGCGGCTGAAGGCCCAGAGTGGGATTTTAAACTCATTGCAGAGTCTAACAATGCAGGAGACTTGTTCGACGCTTTCAGGCAGGGCAACTGCGCCGCAGGTCCGGGACCATGGAATCGTACACCGGGAATACAGTTCAATGGCCTCGGGCGAGTGCAAAATGTTTTCCGCGCCGCAGATTTCAATAAGGCGTTCTACTAATTCTGTTTTCATAGGTAGCGCTCCTGCCGCTTGTATTCTTGATAAAGAATACCGGCCTACCAGGCAAAGGCTAATTCCCGGAATGCGTGATGGTTAAAGCGCGATTAGTTCATCCGTTCGAGGATTGCCCGGAATTCCGGCAGGTCTCGGATGGTTGCGAACACCGGGTCGCGACCTGCCTTTTCTGGGTTGGCATACCCTTTTTGAACCGCCTCGTCCAGGTATCTTATCGCCTCATTCCTATTTCCGGCCAGCGCATACATCCCCGCGAGGTTGTACAGATGGTTGGCGTTTCCGGGCTCGGCGTTGACCGCTCGTATCATCCAGGGGATAGCCTCGTTAGTCTTCCCCGACATGACAAGAGCTAGAGCGTACGGCGCCAACAACGGTTCTGCTTCCGCGTGTTTTTTCAGAGCGGAACCAAGCAATGCCAGGGCCTGCTCTGTGCGGCCCCCTTCGAGGTGAATCATTGCCAGATTGGCGTCGGCCTCGGCCATCCCCATTTCAGTGCTGCGCAAACGCTCATAGGTTGCTTCAGCTTCTTTCTTCTTCCCTGCACGATGGTACGCGGTGGCAAGACCAAACATCATCTCGGTTTCGTTACCCGAAAGCTCTGCTGCTTTCTCGTATTCGCCAACGGCCTGATCGTACTTGCCGTCATCGAGCAGATAACTACCCATCATTTTGTGTACTTCCACGTCGTCCGGCAGTTGCTGAGCCACTCGTTGAAGAGCAGCTCTGGCTTCAGCTTTCTTGCCTGCCCATCGAAGCGTCTTGGCAAGGTTCAAGTCCCGCAGGGCAAAGAAACTAGTATCGAGAGAGTTCATTGCTCGCGTGTATACGGCCTGCCGCTCGTCCGGGGTTAGCTTCTTCGACGGCTTGAACAAGCCCTTTTCCGCAAGCGTGTCCACGATGGTTTCCGCCAACAATTGATGCAGCTCAATCGTCGGGTGTACGTGATCGAGGAAACACTCATTGCCGGGAATGCCCGTCCTATCACCGAGTTCGGATGCCTTCCGCTCCAGTGCTTCCGCGAAGGGTATGAAGACAACCTCTTCCTGGCGAGCGATCGTGACGATCTGCTCGTCGATGTCCGAAATGCACCGCAGCGGGCACACATCGAGATCCCTAGCTTTGACGAAGTTCGCCTTAGCGTCGGCCGCGCGGCCAAGTCCGAGCAAGGCCTTCCCCTTCCAATAGTAGCTTTCCGCGTACAAAGGGTCTCTGACCAGAGCCTCCTCGGTTACGGAGAGCGCCTCCTGAAAATGCTTCTCTGTCACCAGTTGAGATGCTTGAGAAAGGCGCCGGGTAACTTGCCTTTTGTCCGCGGAGCCCAATCCCGCGGAATGCTCGGATTTAAACGGTGAAAAGTCCTTGATGTTCGAGGGCGGTTGAACTACGACAACCGGCACGCCAGCCTTCCGGCAGAGCAATATCATGGCTCGCAGATTGTGCGCGAAATGCTGCACCACCCCCCGAGAAAACTGTTCATCGCGATGGTAAAGCTCTGTTCCCGCGCTCCGATCCAGGAGGGTAGTGGCTTCCTCCTTAAGCACTGATTTTTCAGGTTTGGCCGCTGCTTTGTCTTTCGCACCCGCGGGCAAAAGTGGAACGATGAGTCTCTTCAGCGCCTGATAGATCCTCAAATCCTCCAACAACGATCTCAGGCTGACAAGAGAGCCACCTTGCTCGAACAACCCCGAATAAGTCCTGCGTTCCAGGAACTCGTTGTGGCCGGTGTAAATCACCATCAGATCGGGTTCGTACTGCAATGTCTCCTTGATGAGCGGAACAATGCGATAAGAAGCGTATGAAATTCCTCCCGCGTTGATCACTTCGAAATTCTTCTCGGGAGACGACGCCTTGAGTAAGTCCTCCAGCCATCTTGAAAACGAAGATCTTGCATCGAAGGGGTGACCATACGTTGTAGAGCCGCCAAAGCAGAAAACCCGCATGGTATTGGGTCGTTTCGGCACTGAAAAGGATGCCTGATTGAAGGCTTTGAGCTTGTAGTCCGCTGTGGACGCAATCCCCTCCTTGACCTCATAAAGTGGCTTGGTAGCCGAGAATCCCACATAGGGGTCTTCCGCCGGGTCCATGGTAGGAAGATCCCAGACGCGAAGGATGGCCTCCAGGACCGCAAAAAAAACGAGGCAGACTAAGAGTCCGAACAGAATATCGCGAATTACGGCCCTCGATTGCTGTCCTCGTCCTTCAGCCGGCTGCAAGGTCTTTTTGTCCAGCGGATCTACAGGAGACGTATTCTTACGTTTCCTATTAGATTTTCGTGATTGGCTCATTGTGCAGTGGGTTTATCCTAATGGGTTGTTTCCTTAACTCCGCAAATCATGTCTATGCCGCCGAGACACGAACCCCGTCTTGTTTCCGGACGGAGCCCAGCTTTGTCATTAGGGGGCGTGAAATCCCGCTGCCAGGGGGAAAGCAATTTCATTCCTGGTGGGACAGGCATCTTGCCTGTCATCTCCCCAGACAGGCGAGACGCCTGTCCCAACAATCAGGATTGCCGGTGTCCGTTGCCCCTTGAAATGCCTGTCTGCATCACAGGCTCATCACTTCCTTCCCATCTTTTTCCTGATTTCCTCCAATGGAAAGCGTACGGTCAGCGGTCGCCCATGGGGACATGTTTCCGGTGCACCGGTGCGGTCGAGGTCCTTTAACAAGGACCTGATCTCCTCGGGCTGCATGCCCTTGGTTTCCTTGATTGCGGCGCTGCACGCCATTTTCTTGAAAATCTCTTGCTTGAGTCGTTCCGTGTCACCTCGCAACCCTGTGTCAAGCATCACTCCAATCAATTCGTTGAAAAAGGTTTCGAGCTTTGAATCATCTATCCAGCCAGGCACGCCCTTGACCACAAAATCCCGTTCGCCGAACTCCTCGATTTCGAAGCCTGCGTCTTGGAGGACTCTCAAGTGAGCCGCCAGCGCCCTTGCTTCCACAGCTGAAAATTCAATAATCCTTGGTATCAAGAGGCCCTGCGATTGGAATCTGTTGCCGCTCTTTTCCGACCGGGTGAGTTCATCGAATAGCAGGCGCTCGTGAGCAGCGTGGTGGTCCATGATCACAAGGTCTTCGTCGCCGAAGAGGACCACAAAGGAGCCCGGCAGTTTGCCCAAAATTCCCAATGACGCGAACCTGCCCGGGTGCTCCTGTGGGCTCTGGGCAGGGGCCTCAACACTGGATGTAGCCGAGGGCGCAGCCGGCACATGCTCTTGCAGCGGCTCTTCCGGCAACCTTTCATCCTGAAGGTGTTTCGACAAAGAGGTTGTGGGCGGGCGAGGGAAAATGGACTCACGCTGAGGCTGAGCAACATGGAACGGCGAACCCATCAGGGTCTGGTGGATTCCATCGAGGATGAGCTGAGACATCAGGCCGGGTTTGACGAAGCGGACCTCCGCCTTCTGAGGATGCACGTTCACATCCACCTGATCGGGCGGCACCTCGATGAAGAGAATAGCCAGGGGAAACCTGCCGCGCTCGATAAGATTTGCAAACGCCCTATTGACCGCGCTGTTGACGAGCCGGTCTTTGACAGACCGACCGTTCACGAAGGTAAGCACGGACCGCATGTTGGAACGAGCATACGGCGGCCGAGCTACGTATCCGCGCAATCTAGCCTCGTCCAGGCTGTAATCTATCTCCAGCAGGTTCTCTCGGACGTCCTTGGAGTACAGGGAATGGATCCGCTCGAACGTGGATTTCACGGCCGGAGCGTCCAGCTTGACTCTTCCGTCTTCCGAGTACACGAAACCGATCGACGGAAAAGCCAGAGCAAGCTTGGTCATGAGTTCTTGTATATAAGCAGTCTCCAGACCAGGCGCCTTCAGGAATTTCCGTCGCACAGGCACGTTGAAGAACAGATTGCGAACTTCGATCAGGGTCCCTCTTCCCATGGCAACGTGGTCGGACTTGCGGAGGACACCTCCTTCGATCAAGATCTCGGTGCCCGCGGGCTCGGACGCGTCTTGCGTCACCAGCCTAAGTTTGGAGACGGACGCGATGCTGGCCAGCGCTTCCCCCCGAAAACCCATGGTTGACACGCCCACAAGGTCCTTCTCGGAACGAAGCTTGGAAGTGGCATGCCTCTCCAGCGACAAGAACGCGTCGTCGTGGCTCATCCCTGCGCCATTGTCCCGGACTCGGATCAGTTTCTTCCCGCCGTTTTCAATGTCCACACGGATAGAAGCCGAGCCTGCGTCGATGGAGTTCTCCACAAGCTCCTTCACCACCGAAACCGGCCGCTCAACCACTTCACCTGCGGCTATTCGATTGATTACGTGCTCGTCGAGGACTCTGATGTTATTGGCCATAGCTTTCGCACCGATTCGGGGTTGCGGAAATCACCTGTGAGACGTGTTAGGAATAACGGCTGCCAAAATCCCCCTTACGCCCATAGGCGTAAAAATAACAGGCCTCTCGAGTTTATGAGCCCCAGAGGGGCTCAATGATAGTAGCCCGGCAATTCATTGCCGGGTAAACGAGGAGCAATAATTCGATTCTGCGTTCCCGAGGGCCGCCCGGAGGATCCTTCCTCCGGGCGGCCCTCGGGAACGCAGAAGGTTCTCTTGGCCGCTCATTCCCGGCGATAAATCGCCGGGCTACTATCGGGATGTCCCTCCGGGACAACAGCTTATTGTCTCCTTCGGCGAATGGGGAGAAACCCTCGCCTTCAGGCGAAGACTTCATTACGTACACCGTGCATATGCGCGCCACAAAATGGAAAGGTGCCGCTGATACCGCCGCCGGTCCTTGGGCAACGGGGACCGCCGGATTCATCAGGTGGAGCGATAAGACCGCCGAAGCCACCGCCTTCAGGCGGTGGAGCATTCACTTTAACGCCTATGCACCCTTACCCCCCTTTGCTAAAGGGGGGCTGGGGGGATTTGATGAAACAGCCCTTCAGGTCAAAGGCCTTCTACGTTGACCCGTATGATCTCACCTTGGCATCAACTGGGCTCGAACAGGGCCTTCTGGTTACCGGGGAAGCGTTTCTTGAAATGTTCGAAAGCCTTCCGCGTCGCCACTCTTCCTCTGGGGGTGCGGTCCACGAAACCTTCCTTAACCAGGTAAGGTTCGTACACGTCTTCCAGGGTATCCCGTTCTTCGCCGATTGCCGCTGCAAGGGTTTCTATGCCGACAGGGCCGCCGTCGAACTTCTCCAGTATGGTTTGAATAAATTTCCGATCCATGTCGTCAAGGCCCACGAAATCCACGTCAAGCATTTCCAGGGCTTTCATGGCCGTTTCCAAATCAATCTTGCCCGTCCCCCTCACTTGGGCGTAATCCCTAACCCTCCTGGTCAGGCGGTTGGCCACTCGAGGAGTCGCTCGTGAGCGGCGTGCTATCTCCAGTGCCCCTTCATCATTTATTTCGACTTTCAGTATGGCAGCGGATCTCTTGACTATGGCCTTCAGTTCCACATCGGAATAGAAATCCAGATGGAACATGATGCCGAACCGGTCCCTGAGCGGATTTGTGAGCAGGCCGCTTCTTGTAGTCGCTCCGATCAATGTGAACGGGGCTATATCGAGCTTGATGGTCCTGGCGCTCGGCCCTTGCCCGATGATGAGGTCCAGCTTGAAGTCTTCCATCGCGGGATAAAGAATCTCTTCCACTATTGAAGGGAGTCGGTGGATTTCGTCAATGAACAGGACATCCCGGTTTTCCAGATTCGTGAGAATTGCGGCGAGATCGCCTGATTTTTCCAGAGCCGGGCCTGATGTCGTCCGGATCTGAACGTCCATTTCTCTGGAAATTATGTGAGCAAGCGTGGTCTTACCCAACCCGGGAGGCCCGTGAAACAGGATGTGGTCCAGGGCCTCTTCTCGTTCGGAGGCTGCTTGTATGAAGACGCTCAGATTGTCCTTGATCCGCTCCTGGCCGATGTACTCGGTGAGCTTGCGCGGGCGGAGACTTCTGTCGACTTCATCGTCACCTCTTACCGGGTGACCCGTGATTATGCGTTCATCGGTCATTAAGTGTTTTCCTGTAATCCATTGCGGTTGGTGACGGATTTAGCACAAGAGTTCTCGGAGTGGAAGTCAAGATCACTTTATCACAACAAGTTGATCCTGGTTGAAAGTTCTGCGAGTCCGTGATAGTCAAGACGAAAGGGATCGATTTTCAAAATATAAGAACTGCAATCGCAAGAGCCGTGTGGGGATTTCAGACGGGCACTTGGCCTTGGCCGTGAGATGCTGTGCAGCCGGCGGAAAAATATACTCGAAAAATTATGAAGATAGCGGAGGGACTCACTCATGTCGGGTCACAATAAATGGAGCACTATCAAGCACAAGAAGGGTGCCGCGGACGCAAAAAGGGGCAAGATATTCTCCAGGCTTATCAAGGAGATAACCATTGCAGCTCGCATGGGAGGAGGGGACCCGGAAGGCAACCCGCGGCTCAGGACAGCTATTAACACGGCCCGCGCTGCCAATATGCCCAAAGACAACATCGAAAGGGCCATCAAAAGAGGCACGGGTGAAATCGCCGGCGCCGCGTATGAGGAAGTGATCTACGAGGGTTACGGTCCAGGTGGTGTGGCCGTGATGGTGGAAGCCCTTACCGATAACAAGAACCGTACCGTGGCTGATATAAGACATATCTTCGATAAATACAGCGGCAACCTCGGGGAGTCAGGCTGCGTGGCCTGGATGTTCCAAAAAAGGGGTGTAATCGAGCTGGCCGCGGCAAGTCTCACAGAAGATGAAGTGATGGAACTCGCTCTGGAGGCAGGCGCACAGGACGTAAAAGCCGAAGGGGACACCTTTGAGATAATGGCAGAACCCGCAGATTTCGAAGCAGTGCGCGGCGCGGTAGAAGCCAAGGGATGGCAGATCGAATTGGCGGAAATCACAATGATCCCGCAAAACACCGTAAAGCTTGAAGGCAAAAAAGCCGAGCAAATGCTAAAGATGATGGATGCTCTGGATGATAACGACGACCTTCAGAAGGTCTCTGCCAACTTCGATATATCCGAAGAGGAAATGATGCGAGTCTCTGCGTGACCGCGGCGACTCGATTCCGTTGGGAATGTCGCCTGTCAGGTCATTCTCATGCACGGATTGCGGTCTCGGTTCTTGGCCTCACCCTCACTCGCTTCTCTATCTCCGCTGCCTTAGCATCCTTGGCCACTTCCAGGTCATACCTTGCTTGAAGGTTCATCCAGAATTCCGGGGTGGTCCCGAAATACCGGGCCAAGCGCAGGGCTGTGTCCGCGGTGATTCCCCGGCGACCGGCAACAATCTGATTTACCCTCCCCGCGTCAACACCGAGTTCTTCCGCGAGCTTATTCTGGCTCAAGCCAAGCGGCTTCATGAGGTCTTCGTACAGGATTTCTCCAGGATGTATAGGGGGCAATCTCTTTGCAGCCATGATTCGCTCCTTCAATGACCTTGACCACATGATATTGAAAAGCTTTTCGGCCTCTTTGTCCCTGAAACTTCTCATCATAATCGTAATGTATCGCGCTATACACCATGAGACAAACGGAGAGACGAAGAGATCCTAATGTCACAGCATTTCTCTAAAGTTTTCTCGGAATGGCAGACTTCCGTCGTCCCGGCGGAAGCCGTGACCCAGTTCCTCTTGGATTCCGGCCTGCGCCGGAATGACGGAAATAGGGATCATACCAACTCCCATGGCGGCGAGCGCCACAACGAAATATGAAAACGCCTGTAGCGCCGTCCCGCGCTGAACGCGGGATTGCCGGTTGTCTTCGAGGCGTTTTCATGGGAATGCGCTTTCTTACAAGTGAAGATGGCGGGCATCCCGCGTCCCGCGGGACCGCCACCGCATTATGGTAGCGGCCGGCGTCCCTGTCGGCCATTCCTAATGTCACTTCGTTGAACGCTCATTGGTATCAGACGAACTGGCAGTGGCACGCTCCAGGCCATCGGACGCTGATTCCCGTAAACCACCCACGTGTCCAGGATTCCCCGAAGGGGGAGTACCCTGAGTAGTCCCGCGTGGCGCGGGACTACTCAGGGTACTCCCCCTTCAGGGGAAGGATGTGGGCCGATGCTATTTTCGCGATTAGTTTCGAGAACTGCTTCAGTGTCTTGAAGGCTGGTAGAATACGGGCGAGACCTACGGGAAGCGTCCCACTAGACGCAGGATTCGGGTTGCGGGGCTGTTTTCGCGCGAACGGTGCGGTTCGCTTCGCTCACCAAATCCTCCGCGATTCCCATACCAGTCAAAGTGCGATCAAGACAAGGGCAAGAGGAAATGACTTTACTCCCATTCTGGGAGTGAGTATCATGAAGACCATGAGAGTCATCAAGCGAAAAGTCCTTAGGGATTTTTGCGAGATCCATCCACAAGAACGTGAGCCGCTCCTGCATTGGCTCCAACTGGTGAGGGTAGGACAGTGGGAAAACCCTATTGACGTGAAAAGGATTTTTGGAGCAAACATTGACTTCGTGGCCAATAACAGAGCCGTTTTTGACATCAAGGGGAATGACTATCGCTTGATTGCTGAAATCAATTACAGGAGGAAGATCCTTTTTGTTCGCTTCCTAGGAACCCACAAGGAATATGAAAAGGTTGATGCAGGCACAGTGAAGCTGTACTAGCGATGGAGATATTTCCAATGAATATTAAACCGATACGCACCGAAAAGGATTACGAGGCCGCGTGCAAGAGAATCGATGAGATCTTCCAGGCTGAATCAGGCACACTGGAAGACGATGAACTTGAGATTCTCGCTACGCTAGTGGACAAGTACGAAGAAGAACAATTCCCGGTCGGGATGCCAAACCCTATCACTGCTATTGAACTACAGATGCAAAGCCTGGGTGTTTCGCGGAAGGATTTGATGGCATGTCTTGGCAAGAGCAGCGGCAGAGTTTCTGACATTCTGAATCGGAGGAGACCTTTAACACTCAATGATATTCGTAAATTGAGCGTTTTGTTACACATCCCTATTCAGGTATTATCGCAGGATTACCCCGTGGAAAAAGCCAGGGAGCCCAAGACTGACGAGGACATTTCATCTGCGGTTTCTGCATAGAAGCTATGGGTGCTTCTGGGCTTGCAGCTCATTAACAGCACGTAGGATGCGGTTCGCTCGCTCGCCGCGTCCTACCCGGGTTTTCTTTGAGCGAGGAATTCCTTCCAGAGTTTGTATTCAGGTTCTGCTGGGGTTCCCCTGGTCTTCCGCCACTGGACGAATTCCTGGTAAAACGAGAGAAACTCACGCCATGTGCCGTTGGCCGCGAGGGTCCTCTTCCAATCGGGATAAAGATCTTCATCTGCGAGCATGTATTCTTCCAGGCCGAATTCAGGGAACAATCGTTGAAAAGTCTTTCGCTTTTTCTCTTCGGTCAGTTCCGCGGTTTTCGGTGTCCCTGAATCCGATGCTACAGCGGGAGGCTTTCTTGCCTCCAAGACAGGGCCACTCTTCTGTTGGGCAGGATGTGATGAAGGTACCTGTTTAGCTTCAGGAAATTCAACGCCGAGGAGCACAAAGAACAGCATTAGCAGAAATACCAGACCGTTCTGGCACATGTGTATCAAAGCGGTAACCTTTATGGCTTTCGCTTTCGACTTCTTCTCCCATTCCAAGAAACACAGAGAAAAGACGAAGAACAGCCAAGCGGCCGGCAGGCCCAATCCAAAACCGGGTTGCCGCGCATGCAGCGCACCCCAGACGATCGCGGAGGCCAAGCAAACCCAGAGTGTTTTCCGAAAAATTCGCTTTAGAATGGCCAGGCCCCACCACATCAGGACAGTTTCCACCCACGGGGCTATGAGGACCCCTCCTATAAAGAAAGCCATAAGAGACATGTCCGGAAACGTATCTTCGTAACCCAGCACTGCGAAAGCGCATGATATTATCGCGGAAATCAGGAGGCTCGGGATGAGAGCGACAAGCCAGGCCCGCCAGACATAGCTCAGTATTGGTTGATCCGTGTTGCGCAAAAATCGGAGAATATTTTCGATGTATCGCCGAAAGGCGTCTATCATGCGGCTCGAACGATCGGAAAAAGACAAACCGTTTGCTGTCTGCTCCGCTTCTGTCATCGCAACCCTACCCAATGCCCGCCGGTCTCACCGAGGCTGGTTCTTGCAGATTATGGGACAATCTAGCCGCAACTGGCGGGCACGGCCCGCCCTACGATTGGGAAGGACGCTTCCTGTAGGGCGGGCCGTGCCCGCCGCAAAAAAATGACGGTTCGCAAGAACGTGGTTTGAATCCGGGGGCTTTGACAATAGCCCGGTAGCGGTTCGAACAACAATTCCGGCAACCGATATAAATGACTAGGCTGGTTTGTCGTGGAAGGCAAGATACCACATTTACTACAGTTTTTTCAACAATTGATTGGCCGCGGTCAGGAGAGGGTCCCAAACAGGGGTGAAAGGCGGAGCATAAGCGAAATCGCATTGGAAGAACTCCTCCACGGTCATGGCCGCGTGGAGAGCGACTGCCACCGAGTCTATTCGATGCGCAACTCCTTCCTTGCCCACCATACTTGCACCGAGCAATCTTCCGGTAGTCTTGTCTCCAACGAGATTCATGTGAATAGTCTGGCTGCCCGGATGGGCATGAGCCCTGGAAGCGCTCTGAGTGTATTTCTCTACAGCATCGAAATCGGCCTCTTGGGCCTCCTGCAGGCTCAAACCGGTCCGGGCCACTTCCAGGTCCAGCACTTTGAAGACAGCGCTTCCGGCAATACCCTGGAGTTCCACGTTGCCGCCGGTCACGTTGTCGCCTACAGCCCACCCGCCGCGGTTGGCCCGCAATCCAAGAGGTACCCATACGCGACGGCCGGTCACCACGTGAAAAGCATCCGCACAGTCGCCCGCAGCAAAGATATCAGGGTCCGAAGTGCGTAAGGTCCGATCGACAGCTATGGCTCTCGATGGTCCAAGCTCAAGGCCGGCTTCCGCCGCGATCCCGGAATTGGGCTCAATGCCCACGCCCATCAGCACCATGTCCGCGAGGATCTCGCCCTTGTCCATGATCACCTTGAGACCGCCATCCAATTGTTCTATGGCTGTAAGCCTGACACCGAAATGAAGAGCGATGCCTTTGGAAATCAGTTCATCCATGACAATCCGGGACATTTCCTCAGGCATCCAAGTCAGGAGACCTGGCCTGGGCTTTGCCATTTCCACCTGTATTCCGCGTGTATGAAAAGCCTCGGCCATTTCAAGGCCGATGTACCCCATCCCTATTATCAGAACGCGTTTCACATCATGGGAATTCAGATAGGCCTTGATTGCTCTGCCGTCCTCCAGCGACTTGACCACTTTAACGCCGGGCAAGTCCCTTCCGGGCACATAAAGCTTCGGAGCATTCGCGCCTGTGGCAATCAAGAGTTTGTCATACTCGACCTCGAATTCCTGCCCGTCGGAAATTTTGCCCCTCACCTGCTTGCGGCCGCGATCTATCTTTTCGACCCTGTGCCCGAGCCTCAGGTCGATACCCTGTTGTTCCCTGAATACTTGCGCGTGACGCACCACCAAATCGTCCATGACGCGGGTGGGGTCTGCCACGTTGTATGGCATTCCGCACGCGGAATAGGAAACGTCCTGGGTAGCTTCGAGGACTATGACGTGCAGGTCCGGATCGTTTCTTTTCGCTCTGGATGCGGCGCTCATTCCCGCGGCGTCACCACCGATAATTACAAATGCCATTTTCTCCCCCGTCCGCGAAATATACGAAGAGGCTCATTGCCAGGGGCGATATCATTCCGTCGAGCAATAATGGTGTTGAAAAGATTATAGACCAAGAGACAGGGGTCCGAAAGCATATAGTTGATCGCGAAGGCAAACACGGATCAATTTGGGTGTGTTCCGCCAACACGGGACGCTCTCATTCGGGCAAAGCTTTTGCGAAAAACCGAAGCAGCCGCTTCTGTGAAGCGATGTTTTCCGTATCGGGTGCCACGGACCTGGGTCTTACCAGGTCCGTGCTTCCTGCCAGTTCCATCGCCACGATAACTCGGAAGATTTCCAGCTTAACCGTGCGATCGGCTCGCTTTTCAACTTGGTGTTCAGTGCGGAGGACAACCTTGTTGTTTTGCAGGAAAACCGGCACGGACCTGACGGAGCCCAGGTCCGTGGCACCCGGGAGTCAATCCGTGATGACCTTCGAGACCGCCTATAGCGAATGCCCCCCGGCCACGTCACTTCATCAGCTCCTTCAGAGCCACCCTAACGGCCTGAGAAAGTGTGGCGTCGGGGCTCGCTCCCTGTATGACTCTCTGCGCCACATCCGTGGCTATGCGTTCCTTGTATCCGAGGTTTACCAGCGAAGAAATCAGGTCGTCGTGCAGAGTAGCCGCCGCGGATCTTTCGGGAGCAGACGCGCCGGGGAGGCCCATTTTGCTGACCTTCTGTTTAAGCTCCAGGACCATTCTTTCCGCGGATTTTCTTCCCACGCCGGGTATGGAAGTCAACGTATGGACGTTGCCTTCCAGAATAGCCTTCTGAAAACCAGTGGGCGATATCCCCGACAGAATAGTCAAGGCAGTCCGCGGACCTATTCCGTTGACAGTCAAGAGCATCTCGAACAGGAGCTTCTCGGCCCTGTCCACAAATCCGTACAGTTCGAGATTGTTTTCTCTGAGCGCTGTGTAGACGTGCAGGAAAACATCGCCGTTGTCTTGTAAGGACTCCAAGGCAGACAGCGTGACGGCCACGTCGTAGCCCACACCTTGAACGTCCAATACCAAGCGGTTTATCCCTCTGAACAACACTTTTCCACGCAAAGCCGCTATCATGAACCGACTCCGTTATTTCGACAAATATGGGAATGATACAGTGCCATGGCAAGCGCATCGGCCTGATCGGATGACTTCAACGAGGCCAAATTCAGGATCTTTCCGACCATGTACTTCATTTGGTCCTTTTCAGCTCGGCCATAACCCGTGAGCCCTTTCTTGATTTCCATAGGGCTGTATTCGTAAAGCTCCATTGAATGAGCTTCGGCCAAAAGCAGGATTACTCCTCGAGCTTGGCTTAATTTCATTAAGCTCTGGCTGTTGTTGGCATGAAACAGGGACTCCACCACCATTACTTCCGGCTTGTATTTCCTGATCACGTCGTCCAATTTTTGGTAGATTTCCCATAAACGCTTGGGCTGCGGGGAACCCGTCGAGGTGCGAATGACGCCGCTGGCCACGTGTACTGAATGCGAGCCGTTTTTTTGGATGATTCCGTAGCCTGTACAAATGCTACCGGGATCCACGCCTACGATGGTCATTTCCAGTCCTTGATGTGTCCTACGCCATGATGGACAAGTGGCACTCCGTCTTGGCTCTACGGTTCACGGTCCCTACAAAACCGCCGAGGCACAGCCCTATGCAAGCCGACGGATCGAGCCGCGCATCTCTATACTATTGATTGAAAGATCTTTCCAGGGATTTGTCTTCGCTGCTGTAATCATTGAGTCTTTCATGTGCGGACTCTCTTTTGGGAAGCAGGCTTTCCGAGACTGCCCCAAAATCGGTGGCCGGAGGATTTCTTATGTACTGCGCGCTTCCGAGAGGGAAGGGACTTTCTAATCATCATTAGTCGTGGTAAGAAAGACTACGTAACGGATTAAGACTCTCTCAAAACACTTGGACATCTTCGCGCTTTTTTTGGAACATGGTTTCGCTGGCTAAGGAGGTGTCATGGCTCAAAGCACGGATCTCCACGCCGTGGATCGCGACGCGGTCATTGAATTCCTTCGTAAGACCCTGCCGTTTAACGAGCTGGATTTGACCACCCTTCAGCACCTGGCAGAAAAATGCACCGTAGATTTCTACCCTAAGGGGACTCTTGTCCTTCAGCAGGATATGAGCGATGTGACACACCTGCACCTAATTTCGCGAGGAGCAGTAAGAGTCTATCTCACGGACATGGACAATGCCGTAACTCTCAAGGATTTCCGTGGGGAAGGGGGGTACTTCGGCGCCTTGGGAATCATCAGAGGATCAAAATCCAACCTGAATGTGGAGACCGTTGAGGACACTTTTTGCTATCTACTGGAAAAAGCTGCTTTCCTGGCACTTGTTCAGGACTATCCTCGAATCGCGCAGTACTACCTGAAAAGGTTTTCCGAAGATGTGGTGGGCACGGCGTATGCGGAATTGCGCAGTCAAAAGGTTGGGCCCAGGGCCCAAGACGCGTTTTATCTGTTTAGCCAGGAAGTCAAAGAAGTCATCAAACGCAAACTTGAAATGATATCCGGCGATGAGACGGTTCAGGGCGCTGCAACTTTGATGTCGGAACTCCAAATTGGGTCCCTGTTGGTCCGAAACCAGTCCGAAGAAGTAGTGGGAATAGTCACCGACAAGGATTTGCGTGCCAAGGTTGTTGCAGAAGGACTGGATTATCAGACCCCAGTGTCCAAGGTCATGTCATCCCCGGTGATGAAGATACCTGCTCATGCAGTGTGTTTTGATGCTCTGCTCCAGATGATGAACCAGAGCGTGCACCACCTTGCCGTGGAGCAACAAAACAGAATTATTGGCGTAATCACCGCACATGACATCATGGTTCATCAAGGGACTTCTCCTCTGTATCTCTTCAGAGAGATAGTCGCTCAACGGAAAATTGAAGGGTTGTACGACCTTTCCCACAAGGTGTCGCTCGTTGTCCGGTCTTTGATCGAAGAGGGCGCAAAGGCCAACAATATCACGCGAATGATATCGGTCCTCAACGATCATATTGTCAATCGTATCCTCACGCTGCTGCACGACGAGATGGGTCCTGCTCCCTTTTCTTTTTGCTGGTTGATGATGGGCAGTGAAGGACGCAAAGAACAGACGTTCAAGACCGATCAAGACAACGCGCTTATATACGAAACACCCACGGACGAGTGGGAGAGAATAAAAGCGGCCAAATTATACTTTCGTCGGTTCGGCAACAAGGCCATCGAGCACCTTGCCGCGTGTGGCTATCCACTGTGCAAGGGCGAGATCATGGCGTCCAATCCTAAATGGCGCAAACCGTATTCCGTCTGGAAGGGATACTTCAGCCGTTGGATCAGTGCACCCGAACCCAAAGAGGTGCTCCATGCCACCATCTTCTTTGACTTCCGCACGGGGTACGGCCACAGAGCATTGGGCGAGCGACTGCGGGACTATCTTGCCTCGGAGATCCCGAATAAGGGGATCTTCTTGATGCATCTGGCCAAGGATTGCCTGGCCGGCAGGCCCCCGCTCTCTTTTTTCCGCAACTTCATTGTGGAGAAGGATGGAGAGCACAAGAATCGCCTGGATATCAAGACCAGAGGCTTGGTGCCGATTGTGGACTTCGCTCGCTTGCTGGCTTTGCGGCATGGCCTGCGTGAGACCAATACCATGAGCCGCCTGCAATTACTGGCCGAGGAAGACCACATCCCTCGGGAATTGTACAACGACGCACGGGAGGCCTATGAATTCCAGATGCAACTCCGGCTGGTCCACCAACTCAGAATGATAGAAGAGGGCAAGGCGCCCGACAACCATGTGGATCCGGCTGAGTTGACCGACCTGGAGAAACAGACGCTCAAGGAGGCCTTTGCCATCATCAATAAAATCCAGGGGTACATCAAGACGGAGTTTCGCGTAGTCGAATGATTCGCTGTCCAACTGAGAAAACACGGAAACCCCGTGCGAGGCCGGGTCTCCGCAAACGGAAATATTCCCGTCGGAATGAATGTAGCTGTCATTGCGAGGGCGCAGCCCGAAGCAATCTCCATTGGTGGGACGGGCTTCCAGCCTGTCTAATAAAATGACCGGCAATCCCGCCTTCTGCGCGGGATGGTCCCACCGAAGACGAGATTGCCATCCAGTGGAACGCGGGATTTTACTCCTGGCAATGACGCCGGTCTAGCGAGTTGTTTCTTTGTCAAAGGACATAGGTCCGTTCGCAAAAAAGGCACTCTCCGCAACCCTTTTTGCCGCGCAGGTAAATTAACGTGACATCAAGGTGGTCATGGCTCTGGGCCCGCTCTCCGGCCAAACATGAGTTTCTCCGGCAAAACGAAAGCTTGTTTGCAAGTTTCGAGCAGGGCCGGCCGATCGAAGACTACGAATTCGTCTGCTTCGATACCGAGTTGACCGGCTTGAATCCCCGGCGGGACACAATAGTCTCCATAGGGGCGGTCCGAATCAAGGACCTCCGAATTGTGGTGGGAGACAACTTCTTCACTTATGTTCATCCGGAGCGAGACCTTCCCAAGGACAGCACCCTGATTCACCAGATCACACCGGAACAATTAGAAAATGCGCCGAAACTCGGCAGCGTATTGCCGGCATTCGTGGAGTTCTGTGGAGAGGCCCTACTTGTAGGGCACTACGTAAATTTGGACATGGCCTTCGTCAACAAAGCGATGCGTAAGGCAATGGGAGGAACGCTACACAACCCTTGTGTGGACTCCATGAGGTTGGCCCAGGCATTTCACGAACACAGGCATCGAACATACAACGGCCGCCCGATTGCCACTGCCTCCTATAATCTGACTCACTTAGCCGAAGAATTTGACCTGCCCCGTTTCACAAAGCATGACGCTCTGGAAGATGCACTACAGACGGCGTATCTTTTCCTTTTCCTGGTCAAGAATCTTCGAGCGGAAGGCTTCGTAACGTTGAAAGACTTCTACCGGGCCGGGAAGACGGGTCCACACCAGTTTTGATTTGTCCGCCGACGGGAAGGCTTCAACAATAGAAAAGGCCTAACGGAATGCTAACATGGTAAGCGCGATTCAAATTGACAATTTGGTGAGCCAGGGGTTATTGTGACCCCCGTGAGTCTGCCTCAGCCGGATCGCGTTGCAGGACCAATCGGCCCCAAACGGTGACATTTGTTAGTGGAGTCGGCTCCGGGGGCGGGATCTTGCTTGTGGTCAAAGAGCACCTCACCCGGTTTCCATACCCTTAATCTCAAATGCTTTCAGCCACGATGTGGTCTCGTGTACGCGTTGCTTCGGTGGTAGCGGAGCCTCAGCAAAGGAGAGACACGAGTGGAAAGGCGCTGTAGCCTAACCTCCTTAATGATTGTCGCTGTTTTCTCAACTGCGATGATTGCCTTTCTTTCGTACAGACCCATACTGGGATATTTCTTTACAGGCACGGATACGCTCACTCTGATCGAAACCAGCCGGATAGAAACCGCGGGGGATGTGTACAGAATATTCAGCCAGCCCCTTATGGCAGGGACTAGGTTTGTTGATGTAGCCAAGTTCTATAGACCCTTGGCCTCTCTGTCCTATAGCCTGGACTACTTCTTTTGGCATTTGGAACCGTTCGGATTTCAGTTGACCAACCTGAGCCTGCACATTTTGGTAAGCGTTTTGGTAGTGTTTCTCCTTCGCTCCCTTTCCCGGGGCGATGTCGCAGCCGCGTGGATCGGCGGGCTGATATTCGCCACTCATCCCATACTGGTAGAAAGTGTTCCGGCGATAGATCGCAGGCATGACATGCTCGCCGCGATGTTCTTGATAATGTCGCTTTTGGCATTTGTAAGATGTCGAAGACGTCGCGAGTGGGGCGGGTTCTTTCTCATACTGTCCATCGTGTCATATGTTCTTGCGCTGGCCGCCAAAGAAACGGCCATCATACTGCCGTTCGTACTGTTCTTGTACTCTCTCATTTTCCATGACGGATCTCACTCTGGGAGACGATTTCCCGATGCTGCCCGAGGAGTGGCGGGATTCGTGGCGGTCACACTGGCATACTTGGCCTGGAGGATTCATGTTCTTGGGGGAATAGGGGGTTACCAAGGAGAAGCCTCCATTAGTACCGGCCAATTCTTGCTGTGTCTGGCCAATATCGTCCACTCTTATTTTCAGGACCTGCTGTATCCCGCTGATTTCCTGGGCATCATTGACAGCCAGGCGGGCTATGGTCTCACGGTCCTTCTGATTTCGGCTTTCATTGCATACTCTATGGTTTTGTTTTGGCAGGCCGGGCAGAAAGGGGCCGCGGAGGCCTGTTTTTCACCTCGTAAATTGCTGCTGTTCTTGCTAGGCTGGCTGGCTTTTCCTCTTATTTTGTTCGGACTTACCCTGACGTTTGCCCATCGCAGCATGTACCTCGCTGCCGTGCCGTTCAGCGGGGTGCTGGCTCTTGCTATTGTCTGGAGCTTCAGGCAATTGCGGTCGTCCTTGGCGAATACCCAAAGCAAGTTTAAGTTCCGCCACGCCTTATGCGTTTGCCCGCGGTTGGGAGCGCTGGTGTTGGGCGTTGCCATATCTGGTTCACTTGTGGCGCATTCCCCGTTGGTACACCCATATAAAGCCTGGGAAGACAGTGCCAAGATCTCGTCTCTCGTTTTGAAGAAGTTGGCCGACGCGGCGCCCGAGCTTCCCAGGAATTGCGCGATTCACATGTACGATGTTCCGGACCGCATTCAGTCCTACCGGGCCAAAATCCCCCACTCCAAAGAAGTAGCTTTCCTACAGGATTACAGCATCAAGTCTTGGTTAGATTTGAATGTGCCCGACAACGCGTTGAGAATTATTATTCACAGCAGGTCCTGGCCCAGCAATTTTACGGGATCTTTAAACCTTACCACCAGAGTGCTGAGCCACAACAGCGTTTGGGCGCGCGTCACTCTCGGACAAACAAGGTATAGCCGGCTGCGCAGAAGCAACTATTACAGATAATGCTGTAATGCAGGCTGCCAAAGCTGCCGCGCGGGCAACCATACCATGGGCACGAGGAGGTATTGTTGGCCCAAGTCCGCAATAGGGCGTTCGGAGAATGCGGGTAATGTCCGGAAGAAGGCTGGAAGTTTACCTTTTCCTTCTCGCTGTCCTTCTGAACGGACTGAACTTCTTGCCCGTTCTTGACAGCCCTTACCTGGGAGACGACTCCTGGTGCGAGTCCTCGATCAGCGGGGCTGTGCAGCTATCGCAAACCAGCCTATTTGACATGTGCTGGAACGCTGAAAAGGACTTTATAAGAAGCGGGCGTTGGTACCCGCTGGTGATCTACTACTATCCGGCGTTCTATTATCTGGATCAAAACTTGTACAAGGCCGTAACCGTCTTGATGATTATCTGTAATGTGGCCTTGTTCGGGTACTTTGTTAAGCTCGTTACCTTCTCCACTTCCGCGGGGTTGATCGCGACCTTGCTTCCTCCGCTTTTTTGCCAACTTCGTACCTATCATGACCCCATACTTTCGTACTATTTCCTCATGCAACTGGAGTTCCTATTTCTGTTGGCGTCCCTGGTATTTTTCGTGTGGTACTTGAGAGGCTCGAAGAGACGCTTTTGGTATCTCAGTCTGCTCAGCTACACGGTTTGTCTGCTGACTTACGAGGCTTCTTACACTTTTTGGATTATGCACATTGCAGTAGGCTATCTTCATTTCGGAAAGCAAGCGCCGGGAAAAATCGCCCGCGCCGCATGGCCTTTCCTGTTAGTGGCTCTGGTAAACATGGGTGTTACTTTACTTATTCGTGCAAAATTCGGCACTCATTACGAGGGAGTCAGTCTCAATCTTTCGGTGGGAGATTGGGTGGCGACGTTCTTGAAACAGCTCGTTTCCGCTCTGCCGCTAAGTTACTTGTTGACTCACGGTTTCGAGGCCTCTCGGGAATTTGCCGGGAGCTATTTTCTGAAGGACCTTATAGCGGTTTGCGCGTTCTGGGCTGTTTTGTGGTGGCTTGTGTCCGATCATGCATTCGCAAAGGATCGAGTGCAAACGGCCAACGGCCGTGCCTCTTTAATTCTGCTTGGGCTGGGCTTGTGGATCTTGCCGGCCGCAATCGTGCCATTTTCCGCGAAGTACCAGAGAGAGCTTACTTGGGGCCTGGGATATCTTCCCGTTTACATTTCCTGTTTTGGTGTAATGATGGTGGCGGTGTTCGGCTTGGTATCCCTCTATTCAGCCGCCGGGAAACTCGGACAAAGGTCAAAGTTCGTCCTAACATGTGCTATCGCTCTTGTCGGCACCGTGGTTTGCGCTATCACTTACAGTGACAATCGCACGGTCATTGAAAAGTACAACATCGCGGAGCACTACCACAGGCGGATAGTCGAAGATGCCTTAAAAAATGGACTGCTGAGGCCCGTGCCGAATGGTTCATATCTGATATGCTCGCCTCCTGTCCGCAGTTGGGACAGTCCGGCGTTTTACCGCATGCATTCCGGGTTGACAGTGCAGGTGGTAAGACCGGCAGGCTTTGAACCGGACGTGCAACTGGGAAACAACTTGGTTGAGACCGCGTTCGCCGGCTATCAGGTGCCGGGAGCTTCCAGTTTCTACGACTTTCGCCGGAAAGACGCTAGAAATAGGACATTCCTGGGATATGAGGCCCAATTCAAAGGAATAGGCTGGCCTATTCTCGCTCCAGTGGTTGGCTCGACAAACGGGAAAGACGATACCAAAGCTTTTTTCATAAGATACGAGTCTAAATCGAGAGGATCGGGGTACGCTATTTTGGGTCGAGTAGTAACCATGAAGGCGGACAATCGGTCCATCCAAGGAGTGTCTTGTGGTGGGTTGTACGTGTACGTTGCCGCCCCTCGGGCTCATTCCTGTGCCAACGTCATGGTAACAGGCTCGTGGATCGACGATACCACTCTCAAGCCTGGCGATCCGTTCCGACTGACGGGAAAGGATCTGAAGCTGATTTCCAGCGGCCCTCACGGTAAGCTGTACGAGGCCTCATTCGCGGCGGGCAAGCATCTTGACGCAACCTCAGTGGCCGCTACGCTGGAAACCACGGACAACTAAAGCAGTTCGCTATTATTTCCGTAAAATACGTTTGTGAGCTGTCATTGCGAGAAGCGAAGCGACGAAGCAATCTCTCACCGCTGAGATTGCTTCGGGCTTGACGCCCTCGCAATTGTAGATGTTAGATAATTCGTGGACGAGGTATCCTCAGACAGGGGTAATAAGTCCATGAGAATCAACAGCCAAGATCAGACGATAAAGAGGAACTACATCCAGAAG
>JACRDF010000020.1 GCA_016212925.1 Desulfomonile tiedjei | reverse complement strand
GAGAAATACCGGCAAAGGTGAAGAGCAGGCACTGACGGAGGCTGTACGCAACACGGCCGTACCCTCAGCAAGGAAACGATCCTTTCCTTGCAACAGGAGAGTTTTTTCCCTTGACAGAGGGCCTTTTAATGGGTGACCCCATTTCTTTTCTGATGACTTGCCTCCGGCATCTTGCTGTGCAAGTCTGGCTACGTCGGGATTCCTATTCCGGACCAAATGGTAACGGGTTTGGCTTTATTACATTCGTCAGCCCGCCACCCCCCAAAACGAGAGAGGAATTGGACAATGAACCGCAAGACTATTAGAGAAGCTCTGTTTGTGGCACTGATTGCATTGACGGCGACTGTTGTCGCTGTCCAGAAGGCTGATGCGTGCACCCGCGCGGTCTATCTCGGCCCAGACGGCACGATCATCACGGGGCGGTCGATGGACTGGGCTGAAGAGACGGGTACCGACCTCTGGGCCTTTCCGCTCGGCATGAAGCGTGATGGAGCATCAGGGCCAACCTCGATCAAATGGGTATCGAAGTACGGCAGCGTGATTTGCTCTTTCTACGGGGTCAGCTCTGTCGATGGAATGAATGAGAAGGGGCTGGTTGCCAACGTTCTGTATCTGACGGAATCTGAGTATCCCAAGCCAGACGAAAAACGGCCGACCATGTCCATTGCGGCTTGGGGCCAGTATGTGCTCGACAACTACGCCTCCGTGACCGAAGCCGTCGACGCCTTGCGCGATGACCCTTTCGTGGTTATAGCCCCGGACCTACCTGGTGGAAAACGTGGAGCAGGACATTTGGCGCTTTCCGATCCTACCGGTGACTCTGCCATTTTCGAATACGTCAAAGGTAAACTCGTCATCCATCACGGCAAAGAGTATCCAATTATGACGAACTCGCCTGTTTTTGACCAGCAGCTCGCCCTGAACACCTACTGGGAGCAGATCGGAGGAATGGTCTTCCTACCGGGCACCATTAGAGCATCGGATCGTTTTGCCCGTGCTTCGTTTTTCATTAACGCCATTCCCAAAACGGCCCACATGTTCCAGGCTGTGGCTAGCGTCTTCGGCGTCATTCGCGGGGTCTCCGTACCGCTGGGGATAACCACTCCGGGTCAGCCGAACATTGCGTCGACCTATTGGCGCACGGTCTCCGACCATAAGAACAGGGTCTACTACTATGATTCGGCCACGAGCCCGACCACGTTTTGGGTACCGCTGACGGAACTGGATTTGAAAGAAGGTGCGCCGGTCAAGAAGCTCACTCTGCAAGGTGGAAAGACTTATTCGGGCAGCGCTGCCAGCAAGTTTGAACCGGCTCAACCTTTCGAGTTTCTGCCTGCTTCAGCGAAATGAGAGTCAGCTATCGGTGGGAGTCTGGGGTTTCCTGTCTGGCTAGTGAGGTTTCCACATCCGGATCGTGATTCATTATCATTTCTCCCTGGCACGCGTACTTGGCTCCGCTAAGATTGAGGGGTCTAGTCTCGCTTGGCTCATGTTGGGCAGCCGTGACACGGGCGGGCCATATCACGGCCTTTTCTCACTAGCCTTGCAGGCGCATGGCACGACGCTATGCACGGGTGAGCCCATTTCCTATTTCAAAAAAGAAAGGCCATCCAATGGGCGGCCTTTCTTTCTGCTTTTCCTGGTACGCTGGGAGAGGATTTGAACCTCCGACCCCTGCCGTGTGAAGGCAACGACATCCCCCTGATTAACAAACGCCCTGATCCATTTACCTAATCATTTCAAGTCAAATCAATTCGGTTGAGGTAGTTTCGGTCCGCTTCAGCCTGAAAAAAAGGTAACAAAACGGAAACAAGGTGCCCTGTCACTCATGGCACCCTTGTACGCCCATAGCCTCTCGCAGCATCCTAATGATCTGCTCCACCATGAAACGATTCCGCTTCGTGCTGACCTACTATCGGCCTCAGATTGTGCCACAAGTCTCACTCAGAACCCGGACCAGGTTTTGGAGGTCAGGCCAGCTTGAGGATCCGGCTACAGCTTTCCCCTTGCCCCGGCTCTACCAGGCTGTGTTCGGCTGACGGTCACCCAAACCACTTGACCGGCGGCGTTCGGTGGGGTACGCTCAGAAACAGGAAAACACGGGTTTTTCGCCAACACGAAGACGGTCTTGCCTCTGTCGCGTCTTCTGGGAATGAGCCAGGGCAACTCTTTTGGGGTTCAAGGGAACCATCCCTTGCCCCTTATCGCCCCGCCGACTCCCAGAATGCCAAGCGTGCCGCATAATTCCGGTTTTTACGGATTGCCATTGAATATTTCCCGAATGGCCGACTGTAAGAGGCCCGTTGTCTTCGTTTTGCCTTCGTTGAATCGGACATTTTTTTAGCAAACGCTATAGCTCCAAAACCAACCGGTGGGGATTGGAATTCCTACACAGGAGTCGTCAATGAGAGTTCTCCTAGCAAATCCAGGGTACCCGCAAACCTTCTGGTCTTTCGACAGTGTTCTGAAGATGATAGGCAAAAGAATCCTCTTTCCGCCTCTCGGACTATTGACGGTTGCCGCATTGCTTCCCGAGAACTGGGATGTCAAGATCAGGGACTTAACCGGCCAAGACATATCGGACGAAGATTGGCGGTCTTGCGATGTGGTCATGATTTCGGGAATGGTCACTCAATACACCGGAATCGTCGAACTGATCCGAGAAAGCAAACGCAAGGGGAAGTCTGTTGTCGTAGGCGGTCCCTTGGCATTTCACATTCCGCAGGACATGTTGGAATTCGGCGCGGACATCGTGGTCAGAGGAGAGGTGGAAGAAGGTGTTCAGATGCTCGTGGAGGCACTTGAACGCGGGCGATCAGGGTTCATCATCGAGACGCCTCCCCGACCGGATCTGAAACATTGTGTCCCGCCGAAATACGATCTGTTGGACCTCGACATTTATGAGACCATGGCTATTCAGTTTTCCAGGGGGTGCCCTTTCCGCTGTGAGTTCTGCGACATTACTCTCATGTTCGGGCGGTCGGTCAGGACAAAAGCGCCGCAACAAGTTCTAAAAGAACTCGATATTCTTTACGATCTTGGTTGGAGAAAAGGTATTTTGTTTGTCGACGACAACTTCATCGGGCAGCCGCTCAGCGCAAAGGCGCTGCTGAGACAACTGATTCCATGGATGGACGAACGAGGCTATCCATTCGAGTTCATCACTCAAGCATCTGTGAACCTTGCCGCAGATCCCGAAATGCTGGATTTGATGGTCCGAGCGGGATTCTTCAGAGTGTTTATGGGGATCGAGACACCGGATCGTGAATCCCTTCGTCAGGCAAAGAAATTTCAGAATACTTCGGTGGATCTCGACCAGGTATGCGAGACGGTGAACCGGGCCGGATTGCAGGTAATCGCCGGTTGCATAATAGGCTTTGACAATGAGGAGCCAGGGGCCGATCAACGTTTGATCGAGTTCGCCAACCGCAACCACATACCGGAGATGTTTGTTACCCTGCTGCAGGCAGGGCCGGGAACGGAGATCTGGAAGCGGCTACAGGCTGAAGATCGGCTCCTCTCAACCAGCTGTGACGACAGCTTCGGTAGTCAAACCGGCCTGATGAACTTCCTTCCAACGAGGCCGATGAGCCAGATCGTTGAGGAGTTCATTAATATCCATGAGGTGCTTTATGAGAGGGAATCCTATCTCAAACGCACTTTCGAGCATTTATCGCGGATGGTTCCGCCTCCGGTAAGCAAGGGCTTTGCCACACCGTCACTGTTGGAGACATTGGCAGCGCTAAAGGTTGTTCTGCGCTTAGGGGTAATCCACTCTTCGAGATGGACATTCTGGAAATCACTAATCCGGGGAATGATAAAGTTCCCCAAGAGGATGGGTCATTTTTTCGCCTACTGTGTCACGCTGGAGCACTATTACGCTTACCGTCGAACCATTAAAGACCAGTTGACGGCAAAATTGCCGAAAATTCAGCAGGAAGCTCGCGTTCGACGGTCTGTACCGTTTCAGACAGGTCAAGAGGAAAAAGGTGTTGGGTGTTGAATTCTCCCCTGTAGCTCGTCTTGTGCTATCTCGGAGCCGGTAGCATCATCTGCTCCTCCTTAATCCTGTACAGGGTTCTGCCGCCTGCCCCCTTTGAATCCCGGCCGGGCGCGTCCTGAGAGGGGTCGAGTCTCTTCTTGGCTCATGTTGGACAGTCGTGACATGGGTGCGCCATGCCATAGCCTTACGAATTGGCCTTGCAGGCGCAGGGAACGACGCCATGAAAACGGGTGAGCCCATCTCCCATTTCAAAAAAAGAAAGGCCATCCAGTGGACGGCCTTTCTTCGTGTTTTTCCTGGTACGCCGGGAGAGGATTTGAACGTCCGCCCCCTGCCCGTGCGCCGAATTGACCCAGGAAGCCGTCAGCATCGCTTTTCTGTGGTCGACCAGGACGCTGAGGCAACTCCGAACATGAGCCAAGAGCAGACGTGACCCTTTTCACTTACGTCAAAAGGGGGGGCTCCCATTGAACGCCGAGCATGCCCGGAACGAAAAATAGGATGCTCCTTTTCACGGTTAACATCCTGTTCCCACGTTGCTGCTGGTCATGCGACACCGTGTTGCTGATACAGGTATTTCTGGAAGCCACTGAATACCTCGCTGATCTCATGCGGTCTGCCGAGGTCGGCCACGGCGTCAGAAATGGAGTTGTGGTATTTCAGGCGGAGCAGCGGTGTCAGCTTTTCCTGGTCGAGTTCATCCACCCCTATACTCACATAATGGGACAGCACGAAGTCTAGGAAGACCTGCTGCTTCGTGTTGAAGCGGGTACTAATGACGACCTTGGCCCTGGCAGCGCGCTCCTCGCGGGTCAACGGCGGCAGTGCGTAAGCAACATGGGCCAGCACATCGAAGAGGTCACTCTTTTCGGCATCAATAATCTTTTGCATCTCGGCCAGTTGGTCGCGGCCAAACCCTTTCTCGGCAAGCCCTTGCAAAAGCTTCTTGCGTGTGTCGGGGGCGCTCCAGACGGAACGGAGTTCGGCTTCGTCCTTGAAGAACTCCGGCAGCTTCCCAAACAACAACTCCATGAACTGCTGAGCGGACATGGGCGTGCCGTCGGGATGCCAGAAGCTGGTGCACATCATGTGCTGAATGGTCCGCTCCTTACCGTCGGCCAGTTTCACCTTCGCCCTTTTCTTGCAAACACACGGGCGCTGGCCGCATTTCGGGCAAGTCTCGGGTTCGCAGACGCACGGTGACTGACCGCACGCGTGACAAGGTTGTGGAGGCTCCTTTTAGCACTCGCAGGGGCGGGACCCGCATTTCGGACACGGCTTCGGCTCCTCCGGTTCCATTGGTTCGCCGTCCCATTCCGGATCGCTGAAATGATGATACGCCTTCACGAAATCGTAGATCGTAAAGTAATCCTTGTCGTCATAAAGCCGCGTGCCGCGCCCGATGATTTGCTTGAACTCGATTATGGAGTTGATCGGGCGCATCAGCACGATGTTCCGGATGTTGCGGGCATCCACCCCGGTTGAGAGCTTTTGCGAGGTCGTAAGGATCGTGGGGATGATCTTTTCGTTGTCCTGAAAGTCGCGCAGGTGTTGCTCGCCCAGCTCGCCGTCATTGGCCGTGACCCGCTGGCAATAGTTGGGGTCTTTGCTCGTCTTGATCTGGTTGACCAGGTCACGCACGGCAAGCGCATGATCCTGCGTGGCGCAAAAAACCAGCGTCTTCTCGTCTTGGTTGATCTCCTCCATGAACAGATTCACGCGGTGCTTCTCGCGTTCCTTGATCTCAATGATCTTGTTGAAATCGTTCTCCTGATACAGCTTCCCGGCCTCAATCTCACCCTCGACCAGCGTGTCGTCGGGCGTATAGACATACTCGTCGAGCGTGGTGGAGATTTGCTTCACCTTGAACGGGGTCAGGAAGCCGTCGTTGATGCCGTCCTTGAGCGAGTAAATGTAGACCGGGTCGCCGAAATATGCGTAGGTATCCACGTTGTCCCGACGCTTGGGCGTAGCGGTGAGGCCGAGCTGCACCGCCGGGGCGAAATATTCGAGGATGCCGCGCCAGTTGCTCTCGTCGTTCGCACCGCCGCGATGGCACTCGTCGATGACGATAAAGTCGAAGAAGTCCGAGGGGTATTCGCCGAAATAGGGCGACGGCTTGCCGTCCTTGGGCGGCCCGCTCATGAAGGTCTGGAAGATGGTAAAGAACAGGCTGCCGTTCTTCGGAACTTTGCCCTTTTTGCGGATGTCCGCCGGCTCGATACGCACCAGCGCATCCTCGGGGAAGGCGGAAAAGGCGTTGTAAGCCTGATTCGCCAGGATGTTCCGATCCGCCAGGAACAAAATGCGCGGGCGGCGGGAGGGTTCACGGCTCAGATTCCAGCGGCTGTAGAACAGTTTCCAGGCGATCTGAAACGCGATGAACGTCTTGCCCGTGCCGGTGGCCAGTGTGAGCAGGATGCGCGGCTGGGGCTCCGCAATGGCCTCCATCACCCGTTCGACGGCGATGTCCTGATAGTACCGGCTTGGGTGCGAGCCGCCCTTGTCCTCGAAGGGCACGGCGGCGAAGCGGTCGCGCCAGGCGTTCTCTTCAGCAAAGGTCAGATTCCAGAGCTCGTCCGGCGTGGGATAGCGCGAGAGTTCGCCCTCCTGGCCAGTCTGCATGTCAATGCCGTAGATTCCGCGGCCATTGGTGGAATACGCATACCGCAAAGCCAACTTGCCGGCGTAGTTCTTCGCCTGCGCCACGCCTTCGGTCAGCTCTTCATCCCAGGCCTTGGCCTCGTTCACGGCCAGCTTGGTGTTGCGATAGATCAACACGTAATCCGCCGTAAGCGGCTTTCCTCGCCGCCCGAGGCCTTCGATACGGCCCGGCGTGATGGGATACTCCCGCCGGATGCGGCTGCCTTCGACCACGCCCCATCCCGCCGCTTTCAGGGCGGGGTCAATATGTTCGGGTCGGGTTTCGGCTTCGTTCATATTTCTTTGTGTCTCGCAGATGAGATGTTGATGTGATTATGTCTCATATATCGTCATTCATGAGACATAAGTTGTTTTGTGTCTCGTAGGTAAGACTCAAAACACCTCTTTTCCCTCAGCGATGTTCAGCAACTCCCGAAATGCAAAAATTCCTGGGCGTCGCCCTCTGCCCTCTTGAATCGTGTGCAAAAGATTCTCGCCCCGCAAAAGGGTCAAAATGCGATTCGCAGTCGGCCGCGGAATTTCCGACTGTTGCGTGAATGTTGGCGCCCTGAAAATGGGCGTCTGAAAAATGAAATCAACGGCCCGGATCGAATGCTGTGAGTGCGTCAGATCAACCACTTGAGTCTTGACACGATCGTAAAGCGACAGGATGGCCCTGGCTTTGCGCTCGTTCTCGGCCGCCTGTTCACGGATTCCCTGGAGGAAAAACCTGCACCATCTCGTCCAATCGCCGTCGCGGGAAACGGCTTGCAGGCGTTCCTGATATTCTTCCCGGTTTGCTTCAAGATAACCGCTCATATAAAAATCCGGACTGGTAAGCAGCTTGCGTTGGCAAAGAAAGAGCGGGATCAACATTCTACCCAAGCGGCCGTTTCCGTCTTTGAAAGGGTGAAGGGCCTCGAATTCAACATGCAGGATGGCGAGTTGAACAAGTGCGTCAGGCTCGGAGTCGCTGCCGAGATAGCGTTCCCAATCGTCCATGCCTTTTTGCAGGTGCTCAGGGGCAATCGGTACAAAGCGGGCTTCCTCGATTGTGCACCCTTTGGGGCCGATCCAGTTCTGATCATTCCGGTAGCTTCCCGGCGATTTGTCCCGGCCTCGAACCCCCTGCATGAGCAGGCTGTGCGCTGCTCTCACAATGTGCTGGGAAAGCGGGCGGTACTCCATTTCCGCAATGCACGCCCGCATGGCCCTGCGGTAGTTGAGCACCTCTTCCGCTTCGTCTCGTTTGGGTTGGGTAATTGTAGCGGATTCCCCGCCGGCCTCAATTTCAAGAACCTCCCCCATAGTCACGTGCGTGCCTTCGATCTTGGAAGAGAGAACCGCTTCCTGTGTTGTGAGGGGTGAGAGGAGAATGTTGGCGTTCGGGATAGCAGACAGCAAACCGTCGTAACGCGCCAGCCCCGCACTGGCTGGGCCGATCAGCGGGATCAGTTGCGACCAGTCAAGTTCCTTCGGTGGGAATCCTCCAAGGTGATAGTGTACAGGTGACGATTTCATGGTTGGCGATCTTTATAATTCTCCGCTGAAGGCTTGGTGCAGCAGCGACTTTTTTAACTCCTCCAGCGCGGCGAGCTTGCGCTGGTAGATGGAGGAGAGGAGTCGGGTTTCTTCGTCCAAATCGTTCAGCGTGGAAACAATCTTCTTTTGCACCCCCAGTGTGGGAAAAGGGAATTTCTGGCCCTCGAATGTGCCGAGATTGATGTTGTCACGGGCTGTTCCCTTTCCCTTTTCCTTCAGAATGGCCTTAAAGGACTGAAGCAAATACTCAACATACTCGTGATCGGCGAGCTGCTCATTTACGACAATCCCGATGACGCTATCTGGGAAACAAGCGTCGAAATCCAGAATCGCCGTCTCTCCAACCGTTGCTCCAACGATGGCAATGCAAATCGTTCCCTTAGGCCACAACTTGCTTTGTGCCAAACCGTCCTCGCCATAAGTCTGCGAGTAACTAGTGATCCGGTGGTTTGCGTTGCTGATGTCACCGGTTTGAACAAAAGGGAACTTCCCACCGTATAGTTTCGGCTCGTTCCTTGGACGGTGCTTCGACTTTCCTCGACCAAAGACCTTGGCAATTTCGGCTAGCCGCTTCTCCACCCACCCCGGCCTGCCCTGGGTGAAGACGGCTTGGAGGTGGCTTTCAAACAGAGCGCGAGCGTTCTGGAGGTTCTTTTCGGCGTTGGCTTTGGCGGTGGCGATGCCCTCAAACGCTTTGTCGAGGATGCCGACGATCCGCTGCTGTTCGGGGAGGGGTGGGAGCGGAATGGGGATCTCTCGGAGACTGCCTTGATTGAGCTTCGGGACTGTCAGACCATTTACAAACTCAGACAGGTCGGAGTGGTTGAGAAAATAGATCAGCCAATTGTCGAGAACCGTATTGCGGTGCAGACGGAGCACGTGCGCGTGATTGTTCACCCAGCATTTGCCTTCAACACTGAATGCTGTGTTCTCACCCGATCCCCATTTCGCTCCGTCTTCTCCTACCAGAACAAGCTTCTCGTCGAAAAGATAACCTTCAATATAATCAAGAACACCTGTCGCACCGTAGTAAGGGTATTCACCAGCCACACGATCCCGCTTTGTGATGGGCTTGCGCTTGTGATCGAGCACGTCGCAAAGTTCACCGAGCGACTTTGTTTTCCACCCGTCCTTCATAGGAGGCCCCTGATGTTCCCCAGCACCTCCGCGCTCTCCCCATCCAGTGCGGCTATCTCGTCCATGATCTCCTGCGGGCTGCGGTGGGTGACTTCTTCGCCGCCGTTCGGGTTCTTCACGGAGAGGTCGAAGGTTGTCTGGTCTATGCTCTTGGCATCCAAGCTCCAGCTCTTGGGCGAGTGGGCGAAGGTCTTTTGCAGCTTCACGAACTCGGCGAGGTCGTCATCGTTGAGCGGGTTGGTCTTACCAAGATTGCGGCCAGGGTCGAGCTGGTAGAACCAGACCTTTCGCGTAGGTGCGCCTTTCTGGAAGAAGAGCACCACGGTCTTCACACCAGCGCCTTGGAACGTTCCGCCGGGACAGTCGAGCACAGTATGTAGGTTGCAGGATTCGAGCAGCAGCTTGCGTAGGCTCACGGAGGCGTTGTCAGTGTTGGAGAGGAAGGTGTTTTTGATGACCACACCTCCGCGTCCGCCAGCCTTGAGGATTTTGATGAAGTGCTGAAGAAACAGAAACGCCGTCTCGCCGGTGCGGATGGGGAAGTTCTGCTGAACTTCCTTGCGTTCCTTGCCGCCGAAAGGAGGATTGGCCAGCACAACGTCGAAGCGGTCTTTCTCCTGAATGTCGGCGAGGTTCTCGGAGAGGGTATTGGTGTGGATGATGTTCGGCGCCTCGATGCCGTGCAGGATCATATTCATGATCGCGATAACGTAGGCGAGGGACTTCTTTTCCTTGCCGTAGAAGGTGCGGGTCTGGAGCGCGGTGAGGTCGCGCGTGGTGAGGTTGCCATTGGCCTTCAGGTAATCGAATGATTCGCACAAGAATCCCGCCGAGCCGCACGCGCCATCATAGATTTTTTCTCCGAGCTTCGGCTTCACCACCTGCACGATGGCGCGGATGAGCGGCCGCGGGGTGTAATACTCGCCGCCGTTGCGCCCGGCATTGCCCATTCTCTGAATCTTCGCCTCGTAGAGATGCGAGAGTTCATGCTTCTCGGTCTGCGAGCGGAAGTGCAGTTCGTCGATGTGGTCGATGATTTCGCGTAGGTTGTAGCCGCTCTGGATTTTGTTTTTTATCTCACCGAAGATTTCGCCGATTTTGTATTCGATAGTGTTCGGCCCGCTGGCCTTTTGTTTGAAACCGTGCAGGTAGGGAAAGAGCTTCTGGTTGACGAACTCTGTGAGGTCATCACCGATCAACGCCTTGTTGTGGTCAATCTTGCCATCCTTGCCCTTCGGCGCAGCCCAGCTTTCCCAGCGGTAGGGCTTGTCGAGGATGAAGGAGTATTCCTTGCCCTCCAGCTCGGCCTCCATGGCCTTTTCCTGCTCCATCTCGTCCAAGTATTTCAGGAACAGCAGCCAGGATGTCTGCTCGGTGTAATCGAGTTCGGTGGTGCATCCGGCCTCTTTCCAGAGGACGTCGTCGATGTTTTTGAAGGCTTGTTCGAACATGGGTGCTTTTTTTCCGTCAGATGGATACCTTATGAGGCACCGGGGCGCAAAGGACGTCGTGCTCCAATGTGCCAGAATATACCTCTCCGCTCGTCACCAGGGCAAGCCCGATCTTTCACCGGCCTTCGCCTCAGCGCGGTTCGCTGGTGTCCGGCCACGGAAAATGCCGAGACGCACGGATGGAGCCGTTAGAAGCGGACCTGTACCTCTTTGCATCGGTGTAGACGGGCCTTAGAGGCGTCAAGTCTCGTCTTGGCTCATATTGGACAGTCGTGACAGGGGGGCGCCATATCACGGCCCTTACGCATTGGCCTTGAATGCGCATGCCACGACGCAACAAACAGGTGAGGCAAATTCCCATTCCAAAAAAAGAAAGGCCATCCAGTGGGCGGCCTTTCTTCGTGTTTTTCCTGGTACGGCGGCAGAGGATTTGAACCTCCGACCCCTGCCGTGTGAAGGCACGTTGCCGTCGAATAGTTTGCCAACTACTCTTGTAGTTCATCGAGGATTTCCCGGATTCTCTTTTTGAGTCTCGGAATGTCCCGTTCTGCGGCCACCCAGACTTCGTCCAGATCCACTGCAAAGTAATCGTGAATTAGAATGTTGCGCATGGCTATTATCTGAGCCCAAGGAATTTCGGGAAAGGTCTCCTAGAGATCACGGTCGAGTTTAGACGCGGCCTCGCCCACGGTTTGCAAGTGATGGATCATCCAGACCTGGAGGAGTTCCTCCGAATCAAACGCCTTTTTTCCCTTGGCCACATATCGCTCGATCTTTTCGATGGCCTCCAGCATATCGATCAAGCGTTCTCGGTCGCTCCTCATAGTGGGATAGCCTCTTTCAAGACCCGTTCCCGCATTCGAGGTCGCAAGCCTTTCTCGCTCACCACGTCCACTTCGCACCCCAGCAAGTCCTGCAATTCGATCAACAAAGCCGCATGATCCAAGAGGCTTCTCCCCGCTTCCATTGTCACAAGTAGATCAAGATCGCTTTTCTCGTCAGATTCACCGCGGGCTACGGACCCGAAGATTCTCACATTACCGGCGCCGTGGCGAGCCGCCACGCGAAGAATTTCTTCCCGTTTCCTGTTCAACAGATCCTTGATGCCCATGACTTGATCCCTTGATTCGAATGGCCCCTTTTGTCTATTTATTCTTTTGTCTCGGTGAGTCGAACATAGTTCATAGACTGCTTAACGATCTTCGGAAGAGAAAAAAGGCCCTGCCAACTTGCAGGGCCTAGCTCTTATTCTCTGGTAGGCGGGAGAGGATTTGAACCTCCGACCCCTGCCGTGTGAAGGCAGTGCTCTCCCCCTGAGCTACCCGCCCAGAACACCCCTAGAATAAGTTTCTGCCGGGACTATTGTCAAGGGGTATTTGCCCGAAGGGGCTGACCTGTCTCTTCGCCTGAGACATTTCTCGTATCTTTTCCGTTCCGCCGCGGCGGCTGGCCTGGATGTTCGGTGGGACAGGCTTCCAGCCTGTCTATTAGCACGACCGGCAAGATGAAACTGGCTCGAAGTAAGGGATTGCACACCTCGCCCGTACGGCTCGGTTCGTGAACTGCCCGAAATCAGGGCGCTTCTCGAAGCGCGCCGTACCCGAAAATCCGTCCAATTCAGGGTTTTGCGACAGTCTCTAAATGGTCGGGCTACTCTCCTATCATCCCTGCGGGACGAACAGGATTAACAAGTAGACTAGAGGCTATGCCCGGTGCACGCTTCAAAAAACTCTATGTCACTTGCTTGGCAATTCCGCGAATAGCGGAACCGCCAAGCAAGCAGAATATAAAAGTTTTTGGAGAGGGGTGCGGGGAGACCCTTTTTACAAAAAGGGTCTCCCCGCTATTCCCCCGCATTACTTGTCCGCGGTGGATACCGCGGCTTCCTCGAAGGTGGCCACTTCAGTAAGAATTCGGACAGCGGCTTCCACCAACGTCATTGCCAGGGCCGCTCCGGTGCCCTCTCCCAAACGGAGGTCCAAGTCCAGCAGAGGCTGCTTTTTCAAATGCTCCAGCGCAATACGGTGTCCCTGCTCTACACTGCGATGAGCAGCAATCATGTACTCTGAGGCTGCCGGCGCGAGCCCGTGAGCGATCAACGCTCCGGCTGTGGATATGAACCCGTCGATCAACACCGGCTTGCGCATCGAAGCAGCACCCAGGATCAAGCCCGCTATGCCTCCGATTTCGAAGCCGCCCACCTTGGCCAGCACATCCAGAGCATCTTCGGGATCAGGTTTGTTCTTCTCTAAGCATTTCTCGATAACCGCTACCTTGTGCTCGAACTGCGCATCATCTATACCCGTGCCGCGGCCGGTAACTTCAACCACCGGCCGTCCCGTGACCGCAGCAACGATGGCGCTACTGGGAGTCGTGTTTCCTATCCCCATTTCGCCGGTGCCGAAAAGATCTGTGGTATCGCCCAATTCAGTCGCCACCTGTATGCCGGCCTCAATAGATCGGACACCGTCTTCTCGAGTCATCGCCGGCCCCTGAGCCATATTCATTGTGCCGGACCCGATATGTCTCGACATGATCAATCCCTTTTTTGCCAGATCGCTCAAATCGCCTGCGACGCCCATATCAATTACCTGCACTTTGGCCGCGGCTACACGTGCCAGAGCGTTGATGCCGGCACCACCGTTGACAAAGTTGTAAACCATCTGGCAGGTGACTTCCTGCGGATATTTGCTTACTCCTTCAGCCACGATGCCGTGGTCGCCTGCCATGGTAACGACCACTCTATTCCGTATTGGCGGATTCATGGAACCGGTGATGCCTGCCAGGTCCATGGCCAGGTCCATGAGCCGGCCCAGCGCCCAATACGGCATGGTAAGCTGATCCAGACGTTCCTTGGCCTTGGCGCGGGCATTGGAATCCTGGGGTGATATTTTTCGAATGGTTTCGTCTAAAAGGCTCATTGACATATTCCTTTCTTGTAATGGTTCACCGGGCGCACCACGCGGAAGCGTGGAAGCCCAGAGAACACTTACCCTTTCTTCAACTGTAATGGCAGGCCGCAAGCGACCAAGACCACTTCATCCGCGGCTTCGGCCACGGTCTGGTTGCATCTGCCGACAAGGTCGCGGTAAAGCCGGGACAAAGCATTGTCCGGCACTATCCCCATGCCGACCTCGTTGGTGACAAAAATCGAGGTAGCGTCAAGGTCCGAGCACACCTGGATCACTTCCCGGCATTTGCGTACCATATCGTCTTCTGTAATGTTTTCCCCGGACTGCTGCGCGTGATAGAGGACATTGTTGACCCATAGGGTCAAACAATCCACCAGCAGCACCTTGAAATCTCCCGACCTTCGCAAGGTCTCCGCCAAATCCAAAGGCTCCTCGATCGTATGCCAGCCACGGTCTCGGCGTAGCTCTTGATGCTTTCGGATACGATCTGCCATCTCAGCATCCACAGCCGTGCAAGTCGCGATAAATGCCCTCGGACCGTCCAAGGCTTCCGCGATTTTCCTGGCGTATTCGCTCTTTCCGCTTCTACTGCCTCCGGTGATCAAGATGAGGCGCGACATGGTTCCTCCAGAGCCCAGGCAAAAAAAATCCCCGAGCTTCAAACTCGGGGATGCCGTTTTTCATCCCTGCTGCCTTTGCTCACGATCCGCGGGGAGCAAGAACAGGAAAGGCCGGAAGCAACATGCGGGGGAAACTTTTTTGTGTAAAAAAGTTTCCCCCGCTCCCCCTTCAAAAAACTCTCTAACTCGCCCGCTGGGCCGCTTCCGCTAACAGCGGAAGCGGCCCAGCGGACAGGATACAGAAGTTTTTGGAGAGGGGTGTGGGGAGACCCTTTTTACAAAAAGGGTCTCCCCACAAATTCCGCTTCAAGCCTACTCCAGCGTGGGCAGGTCTTCTGACTTCCGGATCGTTCTACAGGTCGCCCCTTCCCATCGTCTTGGACAGTGGTTCTGGCGACCTTCGTCCCCGGTCACAGCGGCGGGCCCGTAACGGATTCGCACCGTATTCCCTTAGAAATGGTTTCAAAACCTGAGAGTTTCCGGAAGAGTTTCCGGGGAGGGCGTTTTTGCAAAAACGCCCTCCCCGGACCCCTCCCCAAAAACTCCCATGATTTTACACCATTGTCATCAGCGGGCGACAATGGCGGGACGTGAGCAACTCTGACGGCCGCTCCTGCTAAGGGGTTTTGAAACCGTTTCTAGATCCCCGAAAGGGATTTCCCACGAGGCGCACGGATTATAGCACGCGTTAAACGTCCGCAGAAAGGAAATAAAGCCAAGGCAGGCCGTTCCCTATGACGAGGGTTCAAGCTTCATTACCGTTCAATCTGCCGCTGGTTTACATCGGCCTTGACACGTGAGTTTCCTTTTCCTATCCTAGTCAAGACGGGCTAAGGTTTCGATTTTTCGGCAGTGGAGAGGTATGGAACAATGAATATCTTGGTCTCGGGCTCTTTGGCCTATGACCGAATCATGGATTTCCCCGAGAAATTCTCGGACCACATCCTTCCGGACAAAATCCACATCCTCAATGTCTGTTTTATGGTCAACGGCCTCAAGGAGCAGTTTGGAGGCACAGCGGGAAATATCGCTTATAACTTGGCTCTTCTCGGCGAAAGCCCGCTGATTCTGGCCACAGCCGGCAAGGATTTCGATACCTATGAAAATTGGCTACGGGACCACAAATTGCCACTGGAAGGTATTCGACGGCTGACTGATGAATTCACCGCAGGAGCTTATATAACCACCGACAAAGCGGACAATCAGATCACCGGATTCAATCCGGGCGCGATGAAGTTTCCCTGTGAATACAGCATCGACGGAGCATCCGCCGATGACACCCTGGCTATAGTGGCACCTGGAAATCTGGATGACATGGTCACGTATTCCAGATATTTCAAAGACCGGTCGATCCCTTACATCTTTGATCCGGGACAGTCCATCCCTGCGTTAGCTACCGACCGGATCATCGAAATGCTCACCGGTTCGATGCTGTTCATTTCCAACGACTATGAGCTTGAAATGGTGTCGCGTGGGTCGTCCATGCAGAGGGCGGATTTGCTGAAGCTCACGGGAGCTGTGATTACAACGCTTGCCGAACGCGGAGCGGTGTTGTCCACCAAAGACGGAGACGTGGAAATCCCCGCTGTCAAAGCTGACCGAGTGATGGACCCCACGGGCGCGGGCGACGCGTTCCGCGCGGGCCTTATCAAGGGCCTGGTAATGGGGAAAAGCCTCCCGGACGCCGCGAAGATGGGCGCAGTCTGTGCCAGTTTTGGCGTGGAATGTCAGGGAACTCAGTGTCACAGATTTTCACAGGAAGATTTCTGGGCCCGCCATAAAGCGAACTTCGGATGAAGAGCTAGTGTAAGACTTGAGTCTGCGAGGTGAGCGATGTCAAGCAACTCGGAGATAGGAAACATCCTGGCTGGAGATTGCGCCGGTAGACTGCCGAACGTGGTTTTTCGTGAGATTCGCAATGCCTTCGTGGAACTTGGGATCTTGAATCAGGATCTTTCGCTCGAACACGAGGGTGTCAGGTATAGGATCTCCTGCGATGACAGGATGTTCATGGTGTACAGGGTTAACGAAAACACGGCTCTGCGCCACCACGTGCCGGGATGGCCTGTTTGCCTCGTGAACTCCGAAACCATCTTTGAAGAGTCTTGCTCGCCGGGACTTGGAGATGACCACTACACATGCGGCCTTAATATTGAAGAATGGCTCGAACTGATAGGCAGCCGTGCCTGGTAGGACCTCATTTCAAGGGGTCTGACGGGGAACAGCTTTGTGCAAAGAGGAATTCCCCGGCTCCCTTCCCCCAAAACTCCTACAGATTTTTCGTAAAAGGCCCAATGGTTCGTGAAGAGCGGCAGGCTCCGTTCATTGAAGGCAACATTCCCTTGGCTTTCTAACAACATCTGCAAGGACTTCCTATGCGATTCTTGGTGACAGGAGCGACAGGCTTTATCGGGAGCCATATGGCGGAGCTGATCCTGGCAAAGGGCTGGGAAGCAGTCTGTCCGGTTCGCGACTCTTTGGCGCTGCGCAATCTCAAGGGAATTCCGGTACGGGTAATCGCCGCTGGTGATTTGGAGGCAGAAATCTCGGTTAACGGCGCCTTCGACTACGTCATACATCTGGCCGGCGCAACCAGGGCACCAGATTACGACGGCTACTGGGAGTCGAACGTCAAGTGGACGCGGGAGTTGCTGGAAAAGCTTGTCAATTCCTCTTGGAAAGACTCGCTGAAACGGTTTGTGCTGGTCAGTTCCCAGGCCGCAATCGGACCATCGACTGACGACGGGGCCTGCAAGACCGAATCCGACCCTTTGTGTCCTGTTTCATTATACGGCCGTTCCAAAGCCGAGGCCGAGCAAGTGGCTCTGAGCTTCATGGACCGCGTGCCGGTCACAATCGTCCGCCCTCCAACTGTTTTCGGGCCGAGGGACACGGATGTCCTCGGGGTTTTCAAATGTGTCCGTTATCGAATAGCGCCATATATAGCAGGGCCTGACAGGCTCGTAAGCATAATTTACGTGGAAGACCTGGTAGAGGGGATCCTCGCCGCGGCTATGTCACCGGCTTCGGAGGGCGGGGTCTATTTTCTGGCGAACCCGGAGCCTGTTGTGTGGCGGAAGTTCGCTCTGGAAGTGGCGCGTGTAATGGGTAAAAGCTCTGTGGCTGTGCCGGTGCCTCTATTCGCCATGAAGCTCTTAGCCCGTGCCGGCGACATTGTCGGCAAGTTCCGAGGTGTGACACCACTTTTCAGAACCGAGAAATTGGAAGAAATGAAGCAGATCGCATGGGTCTGTTCGCCTGAAAAGGCATTCACAGACCTGCGATGGAGACCCCGTTTCTCTTTGGATGAAGCGATCCGTAAGACCGCTGCATGGTACCGGGAAAACGGTTGGTTGTAAGGACAAACCGGTGCACACCTAGCACCCGAATGCTCTCCCGCCACAACAACTCTCCCCAATTCCAAGAGCAATGCCGTGCATCTCGGCAAGCCCGTTGACAGGTCTTCCCGTTCAATTAGCTGTATATCATCCCACAGCGGTATATTGTCACAACAGTCGCCGCCGCCGGCCGAATATTAGTGAAACTATGAACAACACCAGAAAAACGACGAAGAGGATCTTCGCTATTTCCATCGAAATTCCTGCTACTCCGACGAACCCCAGCACGCCGGCGACGAACGCAATGATCAAAAAAGTTATTGCTAAGCCCAACATGGCTCTTCCCTCCTATCCTTGCTGGTGCGCCACCCGTGTTGCAGACTAGCAGTCCACAATCAATACTTCGGGCGAAGCCTTACGAACATAAGATGCACCATGTTGGATTAGGATTCCGACGGAGGTAAGGCTATGACTTGACGCCCGCTTTGCACGGGGCCTATTTGTGTTCGCCCTGCCTTTCCATGAGGCATTCGTATATTTATCTGAAGGAATAGGTCTCAATTAATGGCCTTTACCAATATCGAGTCCGCGGTTTTGTGATCCAAGAGAATTTCGCTGCCATCCTGACGCCTTATGGTCCACAGAGTATCGTCAGCTTTGCGAGGTCCTATTGTAACCAATTCTCCCGAATGGAGATTCAGGAACTGAGCTTCCTTGCCTGCTTCCGCTATTTTGGCGGTTCTACCTTCTCGGAGTGAGCTGATGCGGTAGACCATTCCTTTGTCAGCTTCGATAGCGTTCTCAGGGATTTCAGAACCATGCGGGTCATGGGTGGGATGCCCGAGCAGCTCGTCCAAATAAGCAACGGATTCCACATCGTGAACATGTTCAAGCTCATGAGCGCGTGCATGAACTTCACTCGGCGCCATGCCGACGTGGCGTAGGTACGTCTCCCAGAGTCGATGAGCCCGAAGAATGCGCCTGGCCTCCTTTTCGCCTTTCGAGGAGAGGATATACCCTTCGTTTTGGCTCACGAGCAGCCCGTCTCTCACCATGCTTTTAACCGCGGGGGCCAGCGCTTCCTTGCGGGTTGCCAAAAGCTCGCTCAAATCTGCAATTGCCGCCGGTCGGTCGCGGAAACGCACAACTGAACCCAGAATGTCTTCGACCAATTGTTGTGGAACCATGCGTTTCAAACGCAGCCAGTTAGACAACAGCCCGTACCGCGGGGCCATTATCAGGACCACAAGGAATTGGAATGTGCAGAAGAGCATTACCGCCCCTCCACCCGCCGAGTCCAGCCAGATACACAAATAGAGGCCGCCAACCACGCTCGTTACTCCAAACACGGCAGCCAGGACCATCATCCTATCGAGTCGATCGCAGAGCAGATAGGCGGTTGCAGCGGGCGTAATGAGTAAGCCGACGACCAGAATCACCCCGACCATGCTCACGGCACTTACCACAACCAACGAAACGCAGGTAGTCAGCGCATAATCGATCAGAGCCACCGGCATGCCAATGGACGCGGCCATCACCGGATCAAAGCTAGTGAGCTGGAATTGTCTGTAGAACAGCACAATTACCGACAGCACCAAAGCCGCGGCGATCGCGGCCACCCACAGGTCCTGATCAGCCACGCCGAGCACGTCGCCCATGATAAAATGAACGAGATCAATGTGGATGTAATTCCTGAAGATGGAGACCAGCACCACACCGGCGGCAAAGACACCCGTGTACATGATGCCGATAGCTGTGTCCTCTTTGACCCGTGAAACCCTGGAGACAAACCCAATGGAAGCCACAGTGACCACCGCAGCGATTAATGACCCAAGCAGCATGGAAGGAGCATGGGCTTCGGTATTAAACAGGACCTTCATGAACAGGTAGCCGCCGGCCACACCCGCTATCATGGCGTGTGACAAAGCGTCTCCCAGAAAGGCCATGCGCCGGAGAATAACCAGGCAGCCCACCACGCTGCACACGACGGCAGCCACCGAGCCGCCTATGAGGGCTTTAATAAAGAAGGTTTCACGAAGAGGTGCGATTAAAGTGTTATAGATCAATTCCATTATGGTTCTTGGCCTGTTCGTGGCAAGTTGGCGAAAATGCGCAGCTTACCTTCATACACCTCGGAGAGCAGCTCAGAGTTCAGCACCCGGTCAGGACTGCCGTACGCAAAGACCCGTTGCTTGATCAATACAAGCCGGTCAAAGTATTCCGCCGCGGTGGCAAGATCATGGTGAACCACCACAAGGGTTTTGCCGGTGTTTTTCGCACGATCCAACACATCGAGAATCGCTCTTTCGGTAGCCGCGTCCACACCGGCGAAGGGCTCGTCAAGGAGCAGAATGTCAGCGCCTTGAGCCAGTGCCCTGGCCATGAATACCCTCTGCTGTTGGCCGCCCGAAAGCTGGCCGATCTGGCGGTGGCGAAGATCTTCCATGCGTACCATCTCAAGCGCTTCGTTGGCCAGCCGCTTGTCCTCGGGGGTCGGGTCTCCCCACCAAGGGATGCTCCCGTAGCGCCCCATCATGGTGACCTCATACACGGTTATAGGATAATCCCAATCCACGGCCCCTCGTTGAGGCACATAGGCCATTCGTCCCCTCGCTTGTTCCAGCGGGGTCCCGAACAGACTGATCGTGCCTATGTCGGGTTTCACGAATCCGAGAACCGCCTTGACCAGAGTCGATTTGCCTGCCCCGTTAGGGCCGATCACTCCCACCAGAAGTCCCTGATCTATCCGGAGAGAAACGTCGAGAAGCGCGGGCTTCGGGCCAAAGCTTACCGTGAGATGTTCCACCTCAATGGCCGGAACGTTACTCAAGTCAGTGGCCATGAGTGTCTGCCTCCGGAGTCTTTTCGGGCTCGATATCCACGCGGAACGTGGTGGCTACCGTCGAGCCGGCTTCGGACCAGATAGATTGATCCGCTACGGGCATGGAGCCTCTAAAAACTCTGACTCTCACTGCCAGGGAACGGTCCGCTTGCTCCACAGGCGGATTCGCCTCGAGGTATATTTCATTGTGACCTTGAACCAACCCCGGAACAGGCTCCAGTCGGAAAGGGACCCCCCTTTCGACTCGGTCGTTGCGGCGGAGCGCTTCCTTGCCGTTGACTCGTACCAATAGGGCAGGGGCTTCGCTTTCCGTTTCGGTTTTTAGAGCAAAGGGATCGGGTTCCAGGTCAAATGTGGTGGTAACTTCCAGGGCAAAAGGCTCTGTAACTGCACGGACTTCATAAGATCGCGCGGGGTTGATCTTTTCTCGCGCGTGCATGTAGGCACTCAGTCCACCCACCAGGGCCACCCAGATAAGAACCGCGAGAACCGGACGCATTTGGAATCCTTGCTATAACCGTTGACTAAGACAAGCTCAAGGAGCTGGAATCGCGATGAAGGAACCAATATCCCTTTACCTGAGGGAAGTTGCTATTACCAGTACGTTCTCTCGCATCATTCCAATGTATGACTCGCCAGCAGACCCGGCCGGGCCCATTGAGTCCGAGTAAAGTTCTCCACCGACTTTTACTCCCGCTTCGTTGGCAATTTCACGTACGAGCTTCGGGTTTACGCTAGTCTCGACAAAGACGGCTTTAACTCGAAAGCTTTTTATCGATTCGATGACCTGCTTTCTGCGTTCGGGGGTCATGCCGGCGCCGACTTCCGCTCCGGTGGACCAACCGACAGGTGCCTGGTTCTTGAATCCGTACTCTTTTGCGAAATAGTTGAACGCGTCGTGGCTGGTGACAAGGATCCGGCTGTCAATCGGGATGGAGTTGAACTGTTCTCGAATCCATGAATCCAACACTCTGAGTTCCTGAAGGTACAGTTTGGCTCTTGCTTCGTAATCGGCTTTGTGAGCCGGGTCCAACTTAGAGACACCCCGAACGATGTTGTTTACGTATATCGCTGCGTTTCTGGGCGTAAACCACGTGTGCGGGTCATTGACCTTCTGTCCTTCGGCTTCCAGCTCAATGGGTTGCACGCCTTCGGTGCATGTCAATAGAGGCTTTCCGGCATCTTGGGCGAGGGTCTGCATCCAGTTTTTGCCTTCCAGGTGCATCCCGTTTTGAAGGCACAGATCAGCTTTGAGCACCAGTTTTGCGTCTCCGGGCGTCGGCATGTATGTGTGCGGGTCAGCACCCGGCGCCAAGATACAATGGACCTCACAGCTATCCCCGACCACTTGGCGAGCGAAGTCGGCGACCTGGGTCGTTGAGCATACCAGGATAGGTTTGCGGGTCTTACCCGTATCTATCGGCTTTTCCTGGGCCTGGGCCGGCCATGCCAGCAGAATTGCCAGCAACAAACAAAAGGTCATTTCACGGTACATATTTCCCAACTCCAGCGGAAGAGTGCTTGTCATGCCGGGGACGGCGCACTCAATTCATTCAATTCGATCCGCGCGCCTACAGTTTGCCCATACACACCAATTAGACACTTGTGTGGTGGCCACGTGGCTGTCCGGTGAATCGTCGGGACACTACTAATAGCTGCCGCAAGTCTACGAGGTTACTATTTTAATAACCGCTTTTGCCCAAAACGTACAGGGGCACAAAGCGTGATTGGTAGAACTATATCATTTTCCCGCGGAGTTGAGGAGATTGATTTATGCTTCAGGTCGTGTCGGTCAGAATTTGGGAGAAAAGGTATTGATGGGAAGAGAAAGGTTTGGTGAGAGCCCCGGAAGGCAGGAGAGACAGGCGTAAGGACCAAGCACTCCGGTAAGGACAGGCAGTTGAAGTGGGTAAAAGCCGAGCGGTCTTCCTTTTGCACCTATTGAATGCGGGCAAAATCCTTTTGCGTCTTATCGGCAGGAGCCAGACGAGCGGTCCGATGGTATAGTCCCCGATATTTCTTAATGAATTTGAGCAGGCTGGCCAAATGGACGGCAAAGTAGTAAAAGCTCTTCCTGCTCAATCTGGCCGCGTGGTGATAGACGACAAGCTCCGGATGGTGAACCACCGAGAACCCGTGCCGCCACATTTGAGCGCACAGATCCACATCTTCGAAGTAAAGGAAAAACCTTTCATCAAAAGATATAGGGTAGGGGAATAACGAGTTCCTCACAAACATCGCGCTACCGCTTCCCCAATCGATCTCATACGGCCCCGGACCATCTTCTTCGGAGTAATAATGCTCCTGAAGAAATTCGGGTCTTTTTTTCACAACCCAGGTGGTCCTCACCCACAAGAGGGAACTCAGAGTGTAAAACTTTCGCGCTGAAGGTTCAGTTTTTCCTCGCCGGGTCACCAATTTCGGGATCACACACCCGACTTTGGGATTGTGGATCATGTAATCCAAGACATCCGCTAACTTTTCCTGATTCAGTATGGCCGTGTCCGGATTACAAAGCATGACCAAGGCATCTTGATCAGGAAGTTGCCTCAGTCCCGTGTTCAAACCCGCTCCATATCCCCTGTTCTCTTGTCGGATTACAAGTATGGGAAAATCAGCCTTAAGTTCCTGAAGACGGTCCGATCCGGAATGGTCCACTATGATCAGCTTTTTCAAACCGTCAACCCAGCGCAGGGATTGCAGCAATCTATCTATTTGATTTTCATGATTGTAGTTGACCGTGACCACATAAAACGGCGGCCTTGCGCCTTCACGCGTCGTCACCCGATGGGCTGAATTTCCTCTCACCGGATCTGTAGTTTCCGGGCTTTCAGCTTCCTTTTCTCGGGTCTCCAAGGGATCGCCTTCCAGGTATCCCTGGTCCAGCCAAGGCTTACTGTAGACTTTCCTGAGGAGGCCCTGGGTTGATTTCCTGATTGTTTTTGCAGGAAGGGTCCACGGCTTGGGTTGGAGTCCGTTCACCATCCATGCCTTTCTATCCATACGTTTTGCGCTAAGGTACGCCTGGGGGGTTGGGCTGCTTGCTCCCCCCCCTCTCATTACTGTAATCAAAGTCGGGATGTAGGCGACGCGAATGCGATAAACCAGGAGAACCCGCAACAGGAATTCATAGTCAGCTGCATGTCCCACGTCCAATCGAAACGCCCCGTGATCCTCATACACAGACCGTCTGACGAAAAAGGTCGGGTGAGGAGGCACCCAGCCGCTATCCATAAGGTTGTCACGGTACGACGTCGATTTCCAGTACCGTACCACTCTGGAACTGTCGTTCTTATCGATATAGGCCAAATCTCCGTAGCATGCTTTGACCTCAGGGTCTTTAAAAACTTCCTGCACAATAGACAGGGTCTTATTGTGCGGATAGAAGGCTTCGGCATGTAGCGTCCCCACAATGTCGCCTGTAGCGATCGAGATGCCCTTATTTATAGCCTCATACAACCCCTTGTGCTGTTCGGAAACAATCAGTGCATCAGGTCGTGCATACTTCTCGGCTACGGCTACAGTTTCGTCCCTCGAATCTCTGTCGACGATGATGTGTTCCGCGGAGCAATTCTGGTTCCTAACGCTTTGCACGCAATGCCGCATCGTTGAGCCCGCATTTAGGCTTGCCGTTATTATCGAGATCGTTGGAACCTTCTTGCTCATCCTCGAAACCTGGCGAGCCTTCCATTCAGGGGGGTCAGAAAAGGCCAGAGCCGCTTCCTTAGCATGCGCCATATCAAAGTTTTTTTCGCCGAAACCCCTCGCTCCCATGACTGTTAGGAAGCCCCCTTTTTCAGTCCGCACCTGAATAACATCTGTAGCGATTTTTTTCAAGACGAAGCCGTCAAATCCCTCAAGAGCGTCTTTCATCCCCTTATTCTTAGCCTCATGTTTCAGATCCTCGGTCTCCTCGGCCTAATCAGCCCCGACTGAGGTTCCAACAGGGGACAATTACTGTCTGCGACCTATGAGATCGAACAGCGCCCCTTCTCGGCTTATGCTCCACAGCCATGAAACCTGGGTTATAAGACGCTGATAAGCATTTCCGGCATCAGTCTTCGTATCCAAGGAGACCGCGTCTTCTCCCGGGGTACCTAGTATTGGCGGATAACAGTTGAGCCTGAACATTTTAGATACGGTGTACCTGGAACCTGTTGGCACCTTCGGACTCCAATGTTGCTGTTTTTATGTCATCCGGTTTTGACAACCATCGCGGGGCCTCATGACACGTGGCGAAAAGACACGATACGCGTATCTAATAAATATTACAAGCAATAAGAAAACCGATGCATAAACGAAAGCAACAATATAGAGCGCGTAATCGTACATGACATATGAAATAGGGAAGAAGATCATGGCTGGGATAAGATTTACGGTACCCCCGAGAATTAGCAACGCGGCAAGAGACACTATAGCTCTAATGGAGACATAGGGGGCAGACAGCAGGGCAATTACTGAAAGACCCAAAATAATCCAGAGTTGGAAACTGAACTGAAACATGCCGTGTTTCGTTCCCAACACTGCAAAATCGTCGTTCCCGCCCCAGGCTGAGGGTTTGTAAAAAGCTATCACCTTCGTAAACCAGAGGTCAATAGCAGCCTTGGGATTCTCCTTAATCAACTGCATTGCCAGATCCCGCGCATCAACTTCATAATCTCTCCACCCCGAGAAAGGAGACTTACCCAATTTGACGCGGTGTCCGCAGACAGCAACATAGGTATTCCCGTCGATACCGATCCGGCCAGGCCTCCATAAATCCTCGGGAAAGTATGAACTCTCATCCTTTAGCCTATCGTTGAATATCGGAGATGCCTGCATGGACGTGATCACGCTGTGCCAAAAAACATGACCATCAGTACCAACTCCGGCTCTCCACTGAGGCATGGCATATGTCTGAATCCCTTGGAAGACAAAGAGTCCCCCTAATGCGCAGAAAGTGACAACTAGCGGCCAGGCGCGATCTCTTATCATACCGGTTAGCACATTCCAACGACCAGGCGGCAATTCAGGATTTTTCTCGACGTCCCTTTGAGAACACGCGGACCTGATTCTGTACATATCAAAACAGATAGTAACCAACCACAAGCTTCCCAGGAAGATGACTTGTGCCAGAGCCGACCTCCTCGTATTGATGGTCATCATGAGCAATGCCGTCTGAAAAAGAGCGGCCGCCACCGCCCAGCGGTCTATGGGCCATCGCTTAAAAATCAGGAGAGCCAAATGGAGCGATGGTATTGTCCCTAGCATCACAAACGCGCGCTGACGTGCCATGATTGCCCCCATGCAGGCAGGGAGATCCAACTGCTGAAGAACCAGGGCATAATGAGCAACAGCGATTAGCAATAGCAACAGCAAGGGTTCGGTGTTCCCGCGGAAAGATAGCAAAAAAACAACGCTGGAAAGAAAAAAGAGAAGGAAGTACACAATTTGCGGGCTCTCCATGCGAAAACCGAAAAGAAGAAATGACACAATGTACCACCACGAAGCTCCTTTATCGTCGTCCTCAATTGTACGGCGTAGGGGTTTGCCGGAGACACGCACAAGGTCAGCCGGCAAAGAACATGCTTGCGATATCCTTTGATTAAATTCCTCGAGGGACACAGGATCATTATTTCCCTGAAGAAGCCGGGCCACGGGATCGTCATAAGTCAAAAGCGGTGCTTTATGCTTCAGCACAGAAATTGCGACCCCGACTGTCCGCCAAAAAAAGCAATCCTCCGCGCAAATCCTATCCCCCTCTCGACTCATCTTCACAGCTAAGACACCAGTTATGCCAATAATGATTACAATGGCCATGATAATAGCGAGGCTTAACCAACGCGGACTAATCCGGTTCATAGATCCTCCAACAATTCTTGTGCATTTGTCTCACCCTTCGGCAGTGATTTACCTTAATACTTCTGTAATCTCTAGAAGCGGTTTCAGCTGATCATAGATTCGGGACCGGCTCCAAGGTGCGCTTCAGATCAGGTTGCTTCATGGCTATCCTTCACTGCCATGACTCCGAAGTTAATCATGAACGGGTAAAGGAATCTGCCCCAGCGATCCACCGCCTTGGACAACGCTCGCCCAAATTTTATCTGAAAGGGCCAGAGGTGACAGCCGCTCAAACTAATCTGTTTCATACCTGACCGGCGCATGATTCTGGCCGCCTGATACGGGAAAATCCAGTTTTCGATGCCCGAAAACTTGCGAAGTCCCAGCGCTTGAGCGAGCACCAGCACCGGGTACCAAAGTTTATTTGGAGTGGTAATGCACACCACGCCCCCGGGTCTGCACACCCGACACATCTCTTCTATGGCCGCACGAGGATTTGTGGTGTGTTCAATGCACTCGGAACTGACCACCGCATCAAAGGAGGCATCCGCGAAAGGCAAAGAAATTGCATCACCCACAACTCCGCTCTGGCAATCCGGAGAGACGGTTGAGACCAACCTTTGCCCGATGTCAATGACCGTCAATCTCGCGCCGCATCCGACTATCCTCCTTGAAATACGGCCGGTCCCGGAACCAACTTCCAGGACCTCACTTCCCCTAAGATCCAAGTCTTTGAGTAAAGATGAAAAAATAAGGCTTATTCTTTGCTCAACGTCGTAATCATCCATGAATTCGTCGAACTTCTCACCCAGAGACTCGAAGTAAAGAAGCTTTTTTTTACCAGCTAGTCGGTCAGATGAAAGTTGCTTGTTACCCAATTCCGGCATTTGGCTCCTTTCAGAACCGGTTGCAAAACCTCACCAACGTCTTGGCACGATCATGACGCAGGCAATGTGTATAAGAGAGTCAAGCAGCAGAGTAAAGCCGTCATGCTCTCGGATTCGCGGTGATCCACACTGGGGACCGGGACCCTGTCATGGGGTGTCCCGGTCTCCAAAGTCTATTTGATCGAAGCTTTTAACTTTTTCAGATTTGGGGAAAAGCTGCAAGCACTCCGGCAAGGCTGGGTTGGTTATGCGCTTTCCGGGTAACCGGTTTCCGGTTCAAGGCCCTTTTCGGACTATCTTCTTCACTTTTCTGACCATCTTCTTTGCAATGTCCTTCAGGGAACTCGTTCGGGTCGGAATAGAGGCAAATTCCTTGCATTTGGCGGGACCAGGCTTGGGCAGCAACTCCGGAGGGCACATTAGAAAGATTCTCTCTTCCGGATACCCCATGTCTATCAGCTTTTGTCTTTGTTCGACACAGTCAGGGAGCAAAAGAGCTATGAGAATTGCCTCCGGAGACATGGAAATAATTTCTTCGTGGCTCAAGAGTTTGGAGTTCGGTGTGTAGTTCCCGTAATTATCCGAATAGACGTAGTCGCCTATCCGTTCCGGACAATGGGTTCCCATGGCTATGACATTGTCCATGTTTATTCCAAAAATGTCATACTCGAAAAGGAATTTGATATTGAAATTATCTCCCAAAATTGCTATCTGCCGGCATTTAGTGAGACTCTCACGAACGCTCTGAGCATAGTGCCTAATTTCGGGAATGTCATATATGTGACCGTGAAATGCAAAAAAATTGTTGCACTCATGTATAGGCACGTTGGGACACCCGATATTCTTCACTATTGGGGATAAGAGATTTATTTCGCGCTCTACATAAGTGCCACAGGACGGGCAGAACCCGCCCAGGAAGATTTTGTCGTCTCGCACAACTAACCGAGGATTTTGGAGCCCATAGGTCTTCAGGTAATGAATAAGGGCATTGTGCAGCACCTTTACAAACCGGTCGTCGGGAATCTCCGTGAGATTGGGTAGGATGGGTTTTCCAAACCAATTCTTCTGAAATAACAGTTCTGTTACGAAATCGGTCCCAGAGTAGAATTTCGGTAGCATTTGCAGGAACTTATATTCATCGGGAATGAGACCTTTATTCCGCGCTCGCTGGTATATCGCGGTTCCCGGATAAGGGATCGTGTAACCGAAGCTGCAACAAATGCCCAACTCTCTATCAATGGACAGTGTCGCCGCAATATCTTCCTCGGTCTCACCCTCATTTCCAAACATCAGTCCGCCTTCAATGCTAACAAACCCACTCTTTCGAGCCTGATCAACAAACCTACGTATGTCCGTGGTCGTGGTCCCCTTGTTCATAAGCTTCAAAACTTTGTTACTCCCTGATTCGACTCCAATGCCTATATGCACGCAACCCGCGGCCTTCAAATGAGGCAGAACTTTTGTATCCATATCCATTCTCAACAAACACATAAACGGGGTGTTATACCTTTTGGCGTATTCCTCACAAAATTCTATCATAGTGTCCTGTTCGTCAAAAAAAATCTCGTTCATGAAGTGAACCATGGGCACCTTCAAATCATTCACCAGGAAATCCACGTCCAGAAAGATGTCCTCAAAAACCCTCGCTTTGAAGGTTCGGTGAGAGGGTGAACAAAACCGACATGCCCCTGAACATCCCCGCCCGGTGATTACCGGGATTGGTTTGCTGCCAACCGGCCAGGACGAGTGGTCAAAAAAAGTAAAAGAAGGGCGGGGCCTTAGCACTGCCAAATCGACCCGCTGTTCCGAAGGGGTCCTGACAGGAGAGCCATCGCCGGCACGGTAAACTATTCCTCTCAGGTCCCCCAATTCATTTTCGTTTGCGACTATTCTCTCCAACAACAGAGGAAGGGTGACCTCAGCTTCACCCAGGACTGCAAAAGCAACGGGAATGTGCTTGAAGAGGATTTCGTTATTGACATCGCGAGCCACGTATCCGCCAATAATACAGGGAATGCTGCTATCTGCCGCCTTGATTCGTTTGAACATCCTTTCCAAATAACCGAAATCCGCGACAAGCCCGCCTGAGCCAACTGCGAAATACTCTCCTGAACCAATCAATCTGCGCCAATCCGGCTCTTCCACGGAACAATCAACATAATCATAAGCGACATTGCTGCGTTCCAGAGTCGAGGCGACGTACGAAAGCCCCATGGGATAATAAGCGTAGTCGGGCTTGACCAGCAGGAATTTTCGAGGGCTGCTCATAGGGATAGGTCCTTTTCTGGTGTTCGATGGACCCTCGCTGCCTGCCTTGGCCATCCGTAATTGAAGACTTGTCGATTACAAGTTGTCATCAACACCGTCCAAAACGCCACGGCATGAACTGGCCATCGATCACGGGATTGTATAGTTGTGGCAGCATCAATCTCGACGTTTCGGGGAATTGGTCAATTGTCTAAGCCGTTAGGATCTTTCGGATGATCCTCAGCTTGTCACTCAGCCGCAGTCGACTACATTCCTCGAGGAAGTTACCGTAACCCGACCCATAACTTGCCGGAGGGCGATAGTTCGCGTCAGACATGTCTACCGGGCAGACAAACTCCCTGTCCTTCGCCTTCTTCAATACTGCCAGAATCCCTGCGTCGTGATATTTCAGGTCCTGCACGCGTGAATAAGGATCGACAAATGAGGCCTTGATGTTTTCCGGCAGCGCGTACGGCACAGGATTGGCTTCGATATCCATGCGGACTTGGCCATAGTTGTTCTCACGGCAAAGATCCCAGAAGAAACGAGCAGAATAAATAAAGAGGCCGTGATCGGGAAAACCGAGGAATGGAAGTTCGTGGAGCATATATCCACCGGGTTTCGTTAGGTCGTGGATCACCTTGAACACATTGAACTGGTTCATGACATGCTCGGTGGTTCCAAGGTTCATGACCAAGTCGTATTTCTGAAAGTGGTCCGGAGGCACGGAATCCCAATTTAGATCCATTTGAAGCGCGCCATGATGTCCGTCAAAATCTATGCAACAGTACTTGAATCCTACGGTTTCAAACAACAGACGCGCGGGGCCTTGCCGAGCTACAGTGTCGACAAGATGCCGGTCAGGATTGACGCCAAAGGCTTTCAGGAAATCCTCGACGGCAGATTCATGCTGCTCGCAAAAGACATCCGTGCTCCCAATTTCGATCACTGATTTCACGTTGTCGAAGGATTTAGTGTTTTTCAAATCCAGAAATGTCTTGAGAATTTGTGGACCCAAACCCATGCGAATCCTCCTTTAAGACGGAGCTGTGTTCACCTAAGGAAAACGTGAGCGTAACCAATAGACTTATTTCCCGCGCGATTCTTAAAATATTGTCTCAACCGATCAGAATTCTTTTCACGATTCTCACCTTTTCCCGTAACCGCATCCGACGGCATTCATCGAGGAAATTGCCGTACCCCCGGCCATACCCCGCAGGGGGGCGCCAGTTCACGTCAGAGACGTCGGTCGGACAGACGAATTCTCTGTCGTCCGTCTTTCTCAAAAGTGCCAGGATCGCCGCGTTCTGATATCTAACATCCGAAAAGTTGCCATAAAAATCCTCAAATGAAGCCCTAATGTTCTCCGGTAATTGGAAGCTCTCGGTGTCTGCCTCAATACACATAAACACCGGAACATAATTGTTCTCCCGGCAAAGATGCCAGACCATACGAGCGGAATAGACAAACAGTCCATGGTCGAGAAATCCGAGGAATGGAACGTCGTGAAGCATGTAACCCCCGGGTTTGGTCAAGTCGTGCAGCACCTTGAATACGTTGAACTGATTCATAACATGTTCCGATGTCCCAAGATTCATTACCAGGTCGTATGCCTGGTAGTGTTCCCGCGGCACGGAATCCCAATTCAAGTCCAATTGCAGCGCTCCATGACGTCCGTCAAAGTCTATGCAACCATATTTGAAGCCGACGGTTTCGAAGAGGAGACGCGCGGGCCCTTTTTCGGCTATTCGGTCAACTAGATTCTTCTCAGGGTTGACTCCGAAAGCCCTCAAGAAATCTTCGAGTGCAGCAATATCTTTTTCGGATTCGACATCCGTGCTACCGATTTCCATGACCGATTTGATGTCGGCGAAAGAGCCACTTTTTTTCAAGTCGACGAACACCTTGAGTACTAGCGGACCTAATGCCATGAACTTTCTTCCTTTTTATCGACCGATCACTGTCTATTCACGAGGGTGGTCAAATTTTGCCTCTTCCGTCTGAACCAAGGCCGGAGCCCGCGCGAGAAATTCGCACCGTCTTCCCATGAGCTTCTGCCTCGACATAGGCCTCGTACACCTTTTCGCTATCGCCGTATCGCCATTTCACGTTGAAATCCTTGGATAAACCGCTTGCCGGGTCGCCCAGTTTGTTCACATCAATGTAAAACTCACATTCCTCTTCACCGTCGCATTCCAGCGCAACCGCGGCCGTAACGTTTCCCCGAGCCACCCTTGAGCACGACGATTCCTGAGCGGGCTCCTTCAGGCAGTTCCAGCCGTACGTGGCCTCGATTATAGATATGCCCGCCCTGTTTCGCGTCGGAGCAAGTTTCGATTTGGGAGCAGTGCCCGATAAACTCAAGCCGGGCATTCTGACCCCACATTTGTTGATATAACCGTACACTTCTTCCGTGATGGCGGGCAACACAACATCTCTAACTTTGGCTGCCTCATCCCGTAATCTCTCTCGCCTGGGAATCCATGGTGTAGTGGTGTCCGAACACATTTCGCCGTTCAGCACCATTTTGTAGCGCTCTCCCACCAGCTTATCCCTAAATCTTTTGTAAAAAGCCTGGAAGGGTATCATGAACGGGGTATCATGACGCTTGGTGAGAGCGACACATAGCCAAAGCAGATTGGATCTCTCCTTTTCCGGAACACGAAGGTACTGGTACACTCCCTCTTCTAATGGTATCACTCCCGACGGAATGCTGAGCCACTTGCCGAGCAATTCATATCCGTTGGTATGGGCAAGTTCCTCAAACAAAACCACATCGTACATGAAATAGTCCTGATCGCTAAAACCCATGAACGGTACTATGTGCACCATCAGTCCCCCGACCGAAGTGTAATCATGGGCCAACTCGAAGAAATTCTGTTGATGTAAGATGTTATTGGAAACACCGAAATTGCAGACTAAATCAAAACCGCCCCTCTGACCTTGAGGAACCCGGAACTGGTTGAGATCATGACAGTTATCCACTTCCCTTCCAAGACTGTGAACCGTCGACAGCAGTATCTCACATTCACAACCCATCTTCTCCAGAACCAGGGCCAACTGGTTGAACGATGAAACATCCTGGTCGTGGCGGCCTTCGTAATCGGCCTTCGGATTCATGGCCTCAATGAATGTTCCCAGATGCCGTCTGTCAAGTTCCTCTGCCAGAATAGGGTCCCCAATCGCCAAGAAACGACCAGGTTTATCGATTTTGCACCTCTTCCGCAGGTTTCCGAAAAGATTGAACATGGCGGAGCTGATGACGGGCTTTGACATGGCGACACCCTGTGAAACAGTTTCCGGCGCGCAAAAGGGATGGTCCATGGCCTTGCGAAAAACCGCGGCAAGCACATAGTACTGATTATCAACTGCCAGTGGCAGCCTAATATAGTCCCACACGCGTCGGTTCCATGGGACAATGGCCCTCGATGTCAGATGGTCCCCGGGTAGGAACAGCCACAATCCCACTATCTCATAATTGTTCGCCATGGCCAGACGCTCGAAAAAAATTGGCTGATGATAAAAAAAGAGATCGTCATATCTTCCCATAAACGGAAGATAATGGAACATATAGCCTCCACAAGTAGCGAAGTCGTGGACAGCCTTGAAGGAATTATACTGATTGAACGCATGATGAGTTACACCAAGATTGGTAACCAAATCATATTTGTTTCTTTCAATAGCGGAGACTTCATCAAAATTCACGTCAAAAAGCTTTCTGAGGAACACATGGTCGGGGTCTTCAATTACGTCCACGCAGGAATAAGAACAGCCAACGAATTGGTATAGGTTCCGAGCCGGTCCGTGTGAAAGCTCTTTCAGACATCCCCCCGGTATCTCCAGCCCTGGACAGAACGCTTGAACAAATCTCTTGACGCTCGGTTCAAATCCTGTGCAAAAAATCTCCTGAGCACCAATTTCGAGCACATGCTTGACTTCTCCAATGGCCCCAGTTTGTCGAAGATTAGCCAAAAAGTCTATCATATCTGGAACATACATGCTGACATCTCCTAACAGCCTTCTAGAGTCTCCGCTTGGACCATCTGGCCCCCCTCACCAAAAAATCGCCGAAGGACTCTATCAAGTTCAGGACAGCCAGAGTGAATCTTCTGGCCCTTGTCAAACATTCTTCAGGTCTCCTTTGCTGAATCGGTTCTCGATGATCACTTGGCATGGCATTCCTTCGGGTAAACGACTCATCGCTGTTACTGCCCAGGGACCCCGTTTTTGACCCCTCCGAGGCTTCTGGTCCTGCCTTCGTACAGGCGGCCACAGGTGAGCGAGATATATTGGTCGCCACGAGCTCCAGAAGTTTTTCAAAGTCATAACGGGTTTCATTGGTAAAAACGGGTTTGAATTCGTCCTCGCCCATAAGGAATCGAAGCGTATATAACAATGCTCTCCTGTCAAAATCATCTTTAAGTAACCCGGTACCTTCTGGCAGTTTCCGCACCATGTCTGCTATGGCGGTCCCTGGAAACGGTTGAAGTCTTATTAGCACTAACTCGGCCCTTTTTTTGGGCAATTTCCCGATAGTGTCAAGGGTCTCTTCGAAGGCATTTGCGTCGACAAAGGGATTGTGAGTAATGAGGTGGTATTGAATCATAACCGAGGGATACTTCTCGAAGAGAGCGGCGAACTCCACAATCTTTTGCAGGGTCGTGTGGCGATTGAAGACATTCTTGTTGACACGATCGCTACCTGACTGGAGGCCGACCGCCGTGTAATCCATGCCTGCATGAACGGCTGCATCCAGGATGTCTGGATGAGACAGAATCTGAATTGGGTAAAGCTGCGCAAAGAAGGGAAGACGAATTTCTTTCTCGTACTTACTGAAGAAATCAATAAGGTAGTTTCTTGGGGCCATCAAAAACGAGTCCAAAAACACTACCTTCTGGAATCCATACCCCTTGGCGAACTTGAGTTCTTCGATCACATTTTCAATGGGCCTCATCCATCTGTTTCTTCCCGAAGACAGCCGTGCCATTTTCCCCGCACAACAGAAGTGGCAGTTGTTTACACAGCCAATTCCTACCATGGTATGGTAGCTGGCCATGTCGCTATGGGATGGGATATGCTTTTTCTGCAGAAAAGGATCGGCTGAGAAGACATGTCCGCCCTCAACAACGAAGTGCCTCACCGAAAGTGTAGCGAAATTGTAGAGGAAATCCTCCTTCCCATGAAATTGCAGGGGGTTCCGAACCACTGCCCCGTTTTCTCTGTAAATGAGGTTTTCGATCCCGGTGAAAGGTTTGTCCTGACGATCAATGCGGTCGGCCATGTTCCTGAGGGCTATCTCACCCGGTCCCACGCAAACGCAGTCAAAGTGTTCCAGATATAGATCAGGGTTAAAGGTGGCACCAAATCCTCCTGCCACTTTTAGCGAGCCTGGGACATCCAGAATACTAATAATTTCAGAGAGCTGTTCTTCATAACAACTCCTGGTTGACAATCCTATTATGTCCGGTCTGATGGTCCTAAGGAGGTCTCTGGCAAGGGTGATCTCCGCATGGGTCCACGGGTTTGTGTCAAAATTATAGGTTCGAATCCCGAAATGGGTTCCGAATTCCGTTGTAGAGATTGATTCATAATGGGTCGCATGTTCCGAGTATCGGGGCGTAAAACCCGTAGCGGGAAGCTTGAAATGAACAACTATCGCTTGATGTCCGGCTGCCTGCAATGCATTTGAAATACTTCTGACGCCCAGCGCTCTGTGATCATACATACACACTAGTGCTATAACAGCCATCGACCCTCCTCACTGCAAAAACGCTGTAACCGGACTCCCACATGACCTCCAGATGGTCTTCTTAAGAAGAGCGCTTCCAGTTTAATAACCTTCGATAAAAGTGGGCCTAGTCTTGTCTTGATCTTGGCTCATCTCTTGAAAACCAGTCCCTGGCCGGTCGGTAGTTCCAGGATGAAATAACCCTGACGAGCCATGAATTCGTCGTCCACCTGTTTCTGCTTAAAGAACTCCAGCCATCCATAGTCATCGAAAACTACTACTCCACCGGGCACAACTCTGTGGAAGAGGCTGTTCAAAACCGCTTTCTCCGCTGCCGGCGAGTTGATATCAATATGAAGATACGCGATCTGAAGAGGGGAGACCTCTTCGAGCACATCGGGCAAAACACCCTTTACAATTCTGACATTTGGAAATTGTGCGAATCTTTCGGAAACGTATTCGAACAAGTTGCCGCTGCTGTAAGCTTCTTGAGCAAATTCAAAGAACCCCGGATTGTGAGGAAAATCCTCCTTGGAGGAGTACTTGTGGGAAAACCCTTCGAAGGTATCATACAAATAAAAGGTTCGGTCCATCTCGGCAAACCGCACAGACTTCGCAACAACCCAGGACATGTCGCCTTTGAAGACTCCGCATTCGACAAAATCCCCCGGTACCTGTGCGGCGCACTTGGCCGCCCAAACCAGCGTATGCAGGCGCCAGGCGATGCCATCGGGGCCCGAATATTGGTCATAGTCGTGAGATCCGCGTATCTCCTCATATGCCTTTTTGAAATCCGGGTCCTCGTAGAATCCTGAAGCCTTGTCCAGGGAAAGTAATCTGTCTCCCCAAAACACGCTCCTGTGCGTTTTCGTCAGCACCCGGGACACAACATTGTTGACCAGTTCAGCTGCGCGATCCGAGTTGTCCGCGACCTCTGTCAAGGCCCCAACCTCTGCAAGCTCTTGTCTCAATTGTAAACATTCCGCACGCAACCGCTGGATTTCTGATTCCTTGACAATGGCGTACCCCCGGGACGCAAAAAAACGTTTTATCAACTTTCTTAACATTTCAGCTCCTGCGCCAAAACACCTTTTTATCGAGTCTCAGGTCTGCTCGCCTCGCACGTTGATGCCCTGACATCAGAGGAACGATGTAGCATTTTCAGAGGTGACCACGTCATTGCTTTTGCAATGGCAAGAGTGGAGGCTTTCTTGGAGTTCTGGGTCTCCCGGCGGGACTTCATAACGGGCCCGAGGGCCGTGATCCCATCCGCCAGCCCTGCCCACGCAGCCCTTGCCTGCCCGCTCATGACCTCTCGAAACAGCAGCAGGACTGTGACGAGCACATGGGGTAAGAGCAAAAAACAGATCAACACGTCCGGCACGTTTTTGACAAATGTCCAAAGCCGATTGCGAAAGCCGTAGTACGTGCTGAAAGCGCTTTTTTTGCCCGCGCTCTGAGATCCTACGTGGAAAACCACCGAATCCTTGACCTGCACGCATTCATGGCCGAGCAGCCTCATCCTGAACCCCAAATCAACGTCCTCGCAATAGCAGAAGAAATTCTCGTCGAATCCGCCTACCTGCCTGAAGACATCAGCCCGGTAAAGCGCGGCCGCAGCGCACGGAGAAAAAACAAAGCCTTCTTCGGGGAGTTCCGATACCGGATGTCCATATTGTCCGCGCCACATCAGACCTGTACATGAGTATACATCTCCCGCTCCTTCCAGAATCGAATGATTGGACTCATTGACCTGTGTGGATCCGAACATAGCTACACCGGGATGTCTCTCCGTGGCTTCGAGCAACCGCTTGAGCCAATCACCGGCGGGAATTGCGTCGGGGTTCAGGGTCGCAACCCAGTCTGTTGACACGCACCCGGCGGCCAGATTGTTAGCCGCGGCGAAGCCGATGTTCTTCTCCAGCTGAAGTAACGCAAATCTCTCGTCGAGTTCCTGACAGCAAGACGCTGACCCGTCCTGAGAGGCGTTGTCCACGATTATGGCGCAAAAATTCACTTCGCTTTGCATGGCCAGGGCAGCAAGGCAACGTTCCAGATACGGCCCACTATTGTAGTTGACCACTATTACAGCCACAGGGGAATCAATATTCGACAGCCGCCCAAGGTTGGAGAGGCTCTCACTTGAAATTGGCCGGCTTGAAAACATGGTCCGCCATGCGGCTTCCGGCGAGGCCGTACAGCGGGTCATAACACCTGCCTCAAAAAACCGGACTCCTGGTTCACGAACCGGAGTCTAGTTGGAGTTATCTCTTTTCGGGCCATCATGAGGATCAAGTTTGTCGTTTGCTTGCGCTTTCAAGATATTCGTCAACGACCTCCAGCCCACCGATGCTGGCAATCCGCCCGTGATCCAGCCAAATGCAACGATTGCAATACGCTCTTATATGATCCATGGAATGCGACACCATAATTAACACTTTGGATGACCCCATCCGGCTCTCGAGCCTCTTGAGGCCTTTCTGAGTCCAGTAGGCATCGCCAGGCGCAAAGACCTCGTCCAAGATCAAGATGTCGGATTCAATGCACATACTTATCGTAAACGCCAAACGGGCCCACATTCCCAGGGAGAAGGTCTTGACCGGCTGATGTCTAAAGTCTTCCATTTCGCAAAAGCTGAAAATATGGTCTATTAACGGCCGAACTTCGCGTTTTCCCAGGCCGAAGAATGCCATGGACAAATAAACGTTTTCCTCCCCCGTGTACTCCGGGTTGAATGCTAAGCCCATTTGAAGCAGAGGAAACATGCTCCCGGTGGTTTGAATCCTTCCTGTCGTCGGAGGATAGACCCCTGAAATGAGTCTGAGCAAGGTGGTTTTGCCGGAGCCGTTTGGGCCGATTATGCCGAGACAGTCACCCTCTTTGACTGTGAAAGAGACATCTCGAACCGCCCAGAGATGAGATGTGCTCCGCCTGGAATTCCAAGACCCCTTGAACAGGCGGATAATCTCACCTTTGAGGGTTCGTGGCGGTCTAAGGTCGAACCGTACGCCGATGTTCTCCACGTTAATCATAACGTTGTCGTCGGATTGACTCGTATTATTCATATGCCACTCTGCTGTCTTGCTACACGACGAAAACCACGTCCCTTTCATATTTGCGAAACACGGCTATGCCTATCACCAGCATGCCCAGTGCCAATGCGGCTGAAATCAAGAGGTGGCCAACGGACGGCCACGTGTGAAAATACAGAGGTCCATTAAAGTTGCTGACAAAGAAATAGAGAGGATTGAGTTTTGCCAGATCAACATACTGGGGCGGTACCATTGTGATCGGATACAGCACGGGAGACCCGTACAAAAGGATCTGCATCAGGATTCCCGTTATGTGTCTGGTGTCCGCGAAGTAGACCCCCAGTATTGAGACCGTGAGGGTGCACCCAACCGTGAATGCGGTTAACAACACAAGGCTTGCCGGAACTATGACCTGACTGACGGAAAAGGAGAAGCCAAGAAAAAGGCCCGCACAAAGAAGTACTGTATAGCCTAAAACGAAATCGAATAATGCGATGGATACCGACACTAGCGGAAAAATCATCTTCGGAACGTAATGCCTGGTGTAATAGGACGCGTTCACAACCAGGCACTCAGTCCCTGCGCTCACCGAGGCCATGAAGAAGCTGAACGGCATCAGTGAAGTCAGCAGGTAAATCACGTAATTATCCATCTGGATTCTCAGGACGACGGAGAACACGAAACTGTAGATAGCCAGCGTGAATATCGGATGCAACAGAGACCAAAAGAAACCGAAGAAAGACCTTTGGTAACGGATTTTGATCTGCTGACGAAACAGGTTGACAAAAACCTCTCTGCCCCAGATCAACTGCTGGTGGTAAGGCATTGCCGAGACGTTCTTGTTGACAAGTGAGCTTGGGTTCGCTGACATAATCTTTTTTTCCTGAACGATCAAACGGTCATAGCTGAGCAGCCTGTCTCGAGAAGTGCTTTTATCGGGTTCAGAGGAAGATCACACCTTGAGATCCACGATGATTCAAAGCATAGCATCCGATCGCCTGGGCAAAATCCCATGTGGAACTGTTCCAAGCTATGTCATCGGCAATAATCAACCCGTGCCCGGTCATGTAAGGCAAGGCCGCGTTGAATTCAAACCACATGTGATCGTAGCTGTGATCGCTGTCATGGTAAAACATATCGACCGAACCCACGTCCTCAAGCAATTTCGGCAACAGTTCCTTGGCGTCACCGTTCCAGCAATCGAAAGAACTCTTCAGGCCATCCGGCACCAACCACCCGGAGGATCGACCGGGAGGAATACAGACCCCATAGGGTCTGGGCTGTTGCCACGAGGGGTCATCGGGATCGTAAACGGCCGGAATATCGATGGCATGCAGCCGGCCTCCGTCTCCATTGTGCTTCAGTGCCAATGTCATGTAAGAGCAGGAGGATCCGTTACTGACACCGGTTTGAACTATGCTTTTCGGTCGAAGAAGCCGAACAACGTAATAGAGGAACATCCCGTCTTCGTCCGCCACACTACCGGACGCGTAGCTTCCCGGAAAGGACGCATTGAGGTATGAGATAAAGTCTTCCAGGTCCTTTACCTTTTCCTGAAAGTTCCGATAGTCCGGGTCGTCTCCAAGATTTGCCGTCCACGCCTTGACGTGATCCGCCATGAAATCGTAATTGTCAGGACCAGGGCCACACAATGTCATGGTTTTTTCCCTGAGAAAATGCTGAAACAGGACATTTGCTCGCGAGCTTTCAGTTCTCGAGGTCTGGGAGAACACGTTGAAAAAGCAACCAGGGAAGTTTCTCACTACGGTAGCATCATAGCTGGGGTGGTTTGGATTAAAAGTCTTGGGGGCCAACATGGCCGGGCCCGTCTCAATTTCGGGTGCGCCATCGGAGGCGCAGGGGCGGTGGCCGCGTTCCCGCATCTCAGACGTCTCCTGCTTCACCTGAGATAGGCTTTGATCCGAGTCACTACTTGCGTTTTGTAGCGTTTTGGCCCTGACAACATCGAAGCCGAATGCCCGAAATGCCGAATGAATGGCCCTCTTTATCACGTTTTGCCTCCGTCTAATGGCTTGGTGATCGGTAAAGACCGCTCAACACCATACTCGCTTCAAATTGTCGTAGAAAGTCGGCCCCGGCCCGCATCCCCAACCTGGCAAAAGCGGTGTTTTTCGTTTTGAGCATAGTCTGTAATGCCCTTTGGATCGCTTCGTCGCCGTCGGTGCTTTTCCACGCACCGTTCAAACGTTCTTCCATTTCCACCACCACGGCCAGTATCTCCTCCGGGGAGTTCCAGTCCATTTCAGGCATCATAGGCTGCTGGTCATCAGCGGGCGTCAAGTCCACGTCTCCGGATTGCAGCGGCCAATCTTCCTTCTCGGTGTCCCCAGGTTTCTTTTGATCCAAGCTTTCAAAAACACCGATCGAATCCTCAAAACCCATAAAGCCGATTTGATCGGACAGGCGGATCTTAGGAAAGATGAACAAATCGGCGCATCCATAAAAACTGCTTCGAGAGTTTGGTATCCAGTTGAGATGGACAACCGGTCTGCGGAATGTAGTCGCTACACCTGCAAACTCCGACCAGGAGCCGACGAAGAAACGGCATTTTGCAGGCAAGAAAATGTCCATGAAATCCGACCGCTTATCCCCAGAATAATTGACAATCATCGGATTTTGGATGATCAAGTCCTTCTTTCGATCATCGTCGCTTACCCATACCACACGGTAGCCGCGGCGGGCCATCTCCTCCATTGTGGGGAGGAAGTCGGATGCCGGGGCGGACTGTCCACTCCCGGTTGCTTCCTTCAAGGAACCGGCGTGAACGCAGATAAAGGGGGCATTATCAGGCACGCCCAACTCACGAAGTCGTGCAACCCCCTGATCTTCTTCAGCCGGGGTGAACCGCAAGTGCGGCTCCGTTGCCCCCAGCTTCAGGTAGCTATCAGTCATGTCCAGCGGCTCCAAGAGGTGACGTCGGGCGCCTGGCAAGTTCTGATTTGCGGCTGCCACGTACGCCATACCCGGGTACACCTGGCCAAGGGCACGCTTGCACATCTCAAAGATTTGGGGATTCGTCACCTGTCGGTCATAGTAGAAGAATTCGAATCGAGTGCGGGATCGCGTCAGCCGCAACTCTCTTTGGCACAGGTACATTTCGCTGAAGGCTGCCATCTCTCCCGGATTCCCCGCGTCGATCCTCCCTATCCGGATCAACACGAAAAGCCCGGCTACCCGAAGGCCCGAGGCCAGAGCTATTCCAAGTATAGTTCCAATGGCTATTGTCAGTGAGCTGAGCCCCGGTATAGGCCTCTTTTCCACCCGGATGTCCCGCCCCATCTCTCGCGATTGGCGCACGAACTCCGTCCACGCTTCGACCGTGAGAAGTTTCAACCGCTTCCACTTCCGCCACATGTTGGACCGGAAATCAGACCTTAAGACTGAGCGCAAGAAAGAGCTGCGTACCAGTGAGGCAGACACGGCAACCGCCAGAATTCCCGATTCAATTCGTTTTCCAAGGGAGAACAGCCGCAAAAGCAGGCTTCCGACGACGGTGGGCTTGTACCTGGTCCGACCTATGTTGGCCAAAAATCTCCGGTTGCTTTGATTCAAGTCTACGAGCGCAAATTTCTGTAGATTGTAAAGGTGCTTCTTTTCCCAATTCTTCACGTAGTCGCTTGGAAAGAGTCCGGGATAATTGCACACCATCAACATCTTGGCCCGCTCAACTATCTGCGACCTTATGCTCACATCTGTTTCGCCTACAACCGAATAGGCGGTCGCCATTTTCCTCCATTTGGCCAGGGGCTCCGGGATAAAGCAGCATCCGTGCTTGAGCGCCATCACCTGATAAAGAAAGCCGTCGCAGGCATGCCGTAATTTCTGATCGAGATCTCCCTCTTGGAGCCTGCTTTCTCTCCGTTGAACCACTGTCGGAGCGTGGAACCAGTGCAGAGAGTGCTCCAATAGTAAATTCTCCAGAATGGACATTGCTTGTTCGGGAGCAATGTAACCGGGCTCTTGCGGAACGCCCGGGGTGTCGACTACCCCGTGGCTTCTTTCCTTGTCATCGATTTCCAAACACAACGCGCTGCAAAAGGCGGCCTGTGGATATCGGCAAAGCATTTCTACAGATTTCTGAAAAAGTCCGGGCATTACAATGTCATCGGAGGCAGCGGAATAGAGAAACTCCCCGCAAGCTATATTGGACAGCACGTTGAGGTTATAGATGACTCCCCGATTCTGCTGATTGCGAAAAACCTTGATTGTGGGATACTTCTCCGCGTATTCCGTCAGTATTTCCAGGCTGTTATCAGTGGAACAATCATCAATGACAAGTATTTCAGTAGGAGGGTGCGACTGCTCCAGCATGGCGTCAAGGGCTGTGGGCAGAAATTGCGCATGGTTGTAATTAGGTAAGATTACTGAAAGTGTGGGACGATCCAAGATTCCGCCTTCCCTGTAGAGTCATTTCCAGTTATCGGTACAAGCTCCAGTGCCTCTACACGGAGCCTGAAGCTTGGACGGCAGCTTTCACGCCAATACGCGTCCAAATAAGCACCCTTGACAGGCCGGTTCATCGGCGGCCCCGCCAGGGCCGGCTTCACTCTCGGTCCCTTCTTTGAACCCGTGTTGACATCAATCTTGGGGAAAACCCCCGAGGGCCTTAGGGTTGAGGAAAGCCGTCTGAATGGTCCATCGAACATCCGGGGGCTCAATGCCCAGATGGGACCTGATCCGATCGATGTTAAGGGTGGTGTTCCCGGGTATGGGCTCACTTAAACCGAGTTTTTCCCGAGCCTGAACCGGTTGAACCAGATCTTTGCGAACTCCCATGATCTCAGCGCCCATGAATGCAGCATCTGCATAAGACAGGTCCGTACTGGCCGATACTTGTAGTATTCCCGAGAGGAGCCGATCGCTCACCAGACCCAACACCGAGACCGCACAAGACAATGGCACGGGAGCAAAGTACATATCTGAAAAAGGATGGATAGTGTGGCCACGCTTCATTTCCTTGGCCCATTCAGCGAACAGCGGCTGGCCTGGTCCAAGGATCTTTGTGAAGCGAACAATTACCGCCGCGTTTCCGAGACGGGCGATCTCTTGCTCCGCTCTGGCCTTTTGCCGGCCGTACTCTGTTACAGGACAATATGCATCGTCCTCGTGCCGGAACGCCACTGACCCGTCAAAAACCTGATTAGTAGACAGAAAAATTACAAATGCCCCCTGGGAAGCCAAATTCCGTGCCAGGGTCGTCAGGCTTCGAACATTCACTAGTTCCGTATTTTCAGGGTTTTTCCTGCAAACATCAAGACTGGTGACACCGGCACACAGCACAGCCACCTTCACCGGGAACGGGCACTGCCATTGACTGAGGTCCTGCGAGAGGTCCAGGGGCAGACAGGCCTCACCGACCATTTCAGCACGTCTCGTGGTCCCCACCGCTGACCTGCCTGCTCGCCTCAAATGACTCAGTAGGGCACGCCCGACGAGACCATCCGATCCCACAACCAAAGTGACAGGTGCGGATGCAGAAGAGGAGATCAAACTGTGCAAACCCTTGGTGCTTGGCTCCGCGATGAGGTTTCGAATTGCCCCGGTGGGAATGGCAAAGTCAAGCGGTTCTACGGAAATCGGCACGAATTCTTGCGTTCGTCCCGGGTCTCACGCCAGAGTTCTCCTGCCGACCGCCACTGCAATCAGGTAGTGGGTCATGGGGGCAAAGCCGGTATGAACGACCTCGTCATTCATTCCAAACATGAACACATTATGAAAGAATTTCAGCATCAGAGCCTTGAGTTCGTCCTGAGTTTTGCAGTTTACGTGTCCGATTTTGCTCTGCGGCGATGCATAAGCCTGTGAATACATCGACGGACTGCCCATGATGAGAACACCGTTTTCTACGAGAGATCGGGTAATATTCAGAATGGCCCTTTCGTCGTCCTCTTTGGGGATGTGTTCGATGAGGTCCAGTGAGTATGCCGCATCAAATGTCCCGAGCACGGGGCCGGAAAGTATGTCGTGAACGCGACAGTCGAATTTCCAGCGTTCAGTCACCCGGTCTTTGACATCCTGGATAAAGATCGGGTCAACGTCGACCGCGACGATATCCCCAACCTCTTGCAGCACAATTCGCGTACCAAACGCGTCAGCGCATCCCACCTCTAAGACCTTGCGCTTTCCGCTGAGCATCTTTGCGATAAATTTGTACCTGGAAAGGGTAAAAACCAGGCGCCGAGGGTCGTCATGCCATACCTGATTGGTCATAAGTCCAAGCTTGGCCACTCCGACGGCGTCACGAATGTCCAGCAGAGCCTGATATTGGAGTTCCTTGGTTTTCTCTTCGGTCACGGCAAGGGCGCCTCTTTCTTTCCGACACGGGCGAAGGCGGCAACCGCTTACGGGCCTATCCCTTCCGCATTTGCGGGCCGCGGGCAGCCGGATTACATCGCGATAAGGACCCTTCCTGCTTCCCCGCTGCGCACAAGGTCCAGCGCTTCGTTGATCCGGTCAAGGCTGAATCGATGCGTAATCAGCCCGTCAAAATTCAGCTTTCCAGCTCGCCACAATCCCACCAAGCGAGGGATGTCCACGTGCGGCTCCGCGCTACCGCCGTGGGACCCGGATAGCACTTTTTTGAAATGCAACGGCAACGTGTATATGGAGACCTTGTTTCCCTTGGTCGGAACACCGACCAGAATCGTCTTGCCGTCAGGATGCGTTAATTCGTATGCTTGCTCGATGACACGTGGATTGCCGGTGGTGTCCACCACAACATCTGCTCCCTTATTACCCACGATGCTACGAATTTGAGGGTCCAGGTCCTTAATTTTCTTTGAATTGAGGCAGACTGTGGCGCCGAATCGCTTTCCCATATCCAGCTTGCTGTCCACGATGTCCACCCCGATGATTGGATTGGCCGCAACCAAATTGGCGAACTGAACTATGTTCAATCCTACTCCGCCTATACCAAATACGACGACTGATTGGCCGATCTTCACGGCCGCGTCATTATTGATCACACCCACAGCCGTAGTCACTGCGCAGCCCAGTAAAGGGACAAACTCGAGATTAAAATCCTCCGGAACCGGTGTGAGACGGTTCTCGGAGACAACTGCGTGCTCATTAAACGTGGTCACCCAGCCGGCGTTCACCGTTTTGCCGTCCCATTGGTACTTCGGAGTATCTGATTGAAGCCCGTCACTGGGTCGCCAATGCATACAGACGCGATCGCCAGGTTTGACCGTCTTGACTCCCGGCCCAACCTCCAGGACCGTTGCAGCCCCCTCGTGTCCCAAAAGGTGGGGCAAGAACTTGTCAGGTCCCTTGGCGCCTTCGATTTCGTTGATCTGGGCTCCGCATATTCCACTATAGTGTACTTGCACCAGACATTGACCGAAATGCAGCTCTCTTGGCAGTGAAATCTCCGCCACAGCAAGGGGCTTCTTGGTTTCCGCCAAAATGGCCGCTTTGGTTCTTTGTATTTGCACGGTGAGTCCTTTTTCTGGCCATTATTCAAAATAAATGAATTCGTAATCTCCCGTGTAACCGAAATGATTGTACAGCCAAATCCATTCGGCCGTATCAAAGAAGGACTCACAGGTCAAAGCCCAACACTGAAGATTGAAGAGTTCCTGTTCGTTGCGATAGCTCTCCAGCATGACGTAACCGTTTTTTCCCACGCGTTCGATCTCTTGCAAGGCAGTCTGCAATTCGAAAATTCGCAAATTATGGAGACAGCCCAAAGAAATAACCAGGTCAAAGTAATTATCTCCCCACGGGTACCTGTCCTGGGCGCGATACCGAATCAAATCGCCCCTGACTTCTTCTTTGGCGTCTGCCAGGCCGTGGTTGGATATATCAAATCCGACGATCTCAGCCTCCGGCAATAATCGCTTGAACTCATAGAGCAGGTATGCCTTGCCACAGCCCACATCGAGTATCTTGGCGTTCGGGGGCAGGTTGTGCATTTCGATCAACGGTTGGGCAACCTTCTTCCAGCGATCGTCGATATATCTGTAGCCGCCATAACCATAGCGTCGATCACCGTCCCAGTAATCGAACTCGTATTCCTTGGCCTTCAACATGCAATGGACTTTATCGTCCACCATGCGGCCGATGTAATCACGCTTGGTCATCTTGTGGAGTGGTGTAACAAGGTTCAGCAATCGACCCATATCCTGCCTCTCTGTGAGTTCTATAGTTTTAAAAGTCTGTCAATGGTGGAGACAATCTCGCCCGAGGAGATACGGTAATGTTCCATTAGGCTGTTCTGAGACCCGTATTTCTCTGGAAAGACATCAGGAATGCCGATACGTGAAAAACGTTTGATACTGTCGAAATTGGCCTCTGCAACCACTTCCGCGACTGCGCTGCCAAGGCCGCCAACGATGGTGTGTTCCTCAACAGTTACAATCACAGGCACCTTAGCCGCATGGTACAGGATGCACTCCACGTCCAGAGGCTTAACCGTAGGAACGTGAACAACAGCCACGCCGATCCCTTTACCTTTGAGCGAGCCCGAGGCTTCCAGGGCCTGCCTCAAAGTCACGCCGGTGGTCACCACGAGCGCATCGGATCCCGACCGCATAGGAATGGCTTTGCCAATCTCGAACGGCACGTCGTCGGTGGTGACTATCGGATCGCCCCCTTTGCCCAAGCGGATATAAATGGGACCCGGGTAGTCAGAGGTCTTGGGCATTAACCGGCGCATTTCGTCCGCATCCGCGGGAGCGACGATGGTCATGTTGGGACAAGCCCTCATGATGGCGATGTCCTCCACCGCCAGGTGAGTCGGTCCCAAAGGCGCGTAAACCAGGCCGCCTCCATTCCCGATAAGCCTCACCGGAACATTGTGCAGACACACGTCCAGGACTATCTGCTCGAAACAACGCCTCGTAATAAACGTGGCGATGGTGTTCACATAAGGTATCTTGCCTTCCAAAGCCAGTCCTGCTGCCATCCCTATCACATTGGCTTCCGCGACACCTTCCATGAAGAAACGATCGGGAATCTCTTCCTTGAATTGGCTCAAGGTCCCAAACCCCAGATCAGATCCGATGAAGAAGATCCTTGAATCGGACTTGGCCATTTCATAGACTTGGTCCAGACAGGTTCTGCGCATCATGCAACCTCGAGGCTTTGGATAAGGGTTCGTATTTCCTCATCACTCAGGTTGCTCTTGTGATGCCATCTCAAATCATTCTCGATGCATGCGACTCCTTTGCCCTTTACCGTGTGGCAAATGACAGCAGTGGGCTTGTCGCGATCGAGAGGCGACCGGGAGAGCACTTCTTTCAAAGCTTTCACGTCATGGCCGTCTACTTCGGTTACAGCAAAACCGAAGGATTTCCACTTGTCTGCAAAAGGCTCAAGGTCCAAAACGTTGAACGTGGAATCGTAGGACTGGCACTTGTTGTAGTCCACGATAACGGTCAGATGTTGAAGCTTGTGCTTGGACGCGCACATAGCCGCTTCCCAATTGGAGCCCTCGTCCGATTCTCCATCACCAATGATCACGAAGGTGCGATAATCGGCTTTTTCGTACTTCCCGTTGAGGGCAAATCCGATCCCTATAGGTAAACCATGCCCGAGACTCCCCGTAGATGCTTCCACTCCCGGGATTTTACCGTATTCAGGGTGCCCTCCCAGGATTCCATCGCTTTTGCAGAATTTCCATAACTCCGATTCCGGAAAGAAGCCCTTGTCCGCGAGTAGGACGTAGAGAGCCAAGCATCCGTGACCCTTGCTGAGGATGCATCGGTCACGGTCGCGCCACCCGGGATTGCTGGGGTCGTAACGCAGCACATCGTCGTAAAGAACGCGAAGGATCTCGACCAAAGAAAAAGCGGACGCCAGATGGCCTCTTCGGGCCATCTCCATGACACGGACAATTTGCCTCCGCAGGCCGATTGATCGTGCGTCAAGGCCCGAACAGCCCAAGTCTCTGTCGTCAGGGCATGCAAGTGAAGTTTTCGTACTCATTCAAAGTTCTCTCCAACATGAGTCTCGCTTTGGCGAGCTGTTTCATTTGTAGCTCTCTCCGATCCAGTGCCCCTTTGGCGGAAAAATTCCTTCGGAGAAACTCCCTGGGAAGAAACTCATTGAGGATTATCAAGCACCATTTCAGGCCGAACAGAGGGTATACGACTTTGATTCTCGTTGCAAGCGCTTCGTATTCGTGAAAACCTTCCAGAATGCCGTCAAAAAAATAGCGCTTCAGGCTCTCGCGCAACTCCATCCCCGGATGAAGAATGAAATCACATACCATTTTGGCTGGATCGTCCCATCCGAAGTACTCAAAATCGAGGAAAATAATGCGGCCGGTTTCAGTCTTGAGGGCATTGTGAAAGCCAAAGTCCGAAGGGCTGAGAGTCTGCCGGTCTCGACCGATTCTGGAAGCAAAACCGATACCGATTTTCCCGGCTTCATCAGTGCACCAGGCAGTAATCGTTTCAACCGAGGGCATGAGACTGGTGTTCAGGAAATCGTGAAAGTCCTTTTGGTGCGTTTCCATGTTGGGACATTTGGCCAGTCGGTCCAGGCGCATCCAAAGGTTCCCCACGACATCCTCGATAGAAAAGAACGCTTCCGACGCATCGGGAAGCCGCTCGCTCCCGTCTCGGTCCTTAAGGCGATTCAGTGAGATCAAGAATTGGACACATTGCTCTACGTCGGCTTCTGTCGCAAGCCGGGAATCAATTGGCCGGCCTTCCAAGAACTCAAATATCGCAAGTCCCAGCCCGCGATCTTCGGCGATCACTCCGGGGACTGGCCGGACTCCGTTTTCTCGCATAAAACGCAAACTGTCCACTTCGACAGCTTGCCTGTCTCGAGGGTCACCCTCGTGGCGGAAATAAACCTTGGCAATGTATTTTGCAGAGTCTTGGCAGTGCACCTCGTAAACCTGACTATTCCGTCCGCCGCCCAAGGGTCGTACCGACCGAACCACGGTACGCGTCAGCTTTTCAATCGCTGGGACCAGTTCCGATGGGTCTGTAGTTGTCAAGGTTTCTAAGTGCTTTGCAGCAATCATTCACTTACGTGCGGGAGCGTCTCCCATGCCCCGAAGGGGCAGCCCGACGGTAGCCACGGGCGTAAGCCCGTGGAGAATGGCCCACACAATCGTTTGGATCACCGACCCTGGAGGGGTCGCCCATGAATGTAAGTTGGACTTCGGGATTGGTCGACCCCTTCAGGGTCGGTGACTCAGGGCTGTGGCAGTGCTTCCGGTCCACGGGTTACACCCGTGGCTACCATTGGTACGCCCCTTCAGGGCTAAGGATCCCTTCCACCCCTGCAAGACTGAATGGTTACGCTTTGCAGAGAGAACCATTCGAAAACCGCCGAGCCTTTTAAGCCATCCGACTTAACCAAAAAAATAGGTGATAATCTCGTCCCAACTTGTCACGGATCTCACGCCAACCGCGGAATATTTTTCGCCGTGAGGATTAAAGAGAATCTTCTCGACGCCGCAGGGAAAGGACTCGTCCAAATACGTTTCTTCGAGGTCGTCTATAACATGGGTGCACTTCAGCTCGGTTATACGTTTGATTTTGTCTTTTCGGGTAGACTCGAAATGGACATTGCCTTCGGGTAGATTCATTCCGCTAGGATCGAATAGCCCGTTGGCCCGCATCCACTCAGTGGCGGCCATACGCAAGTTGGTATGGGTGGCATCATAGTTCGAGAACTCTGTTTTGTGACTTACTATGTGAGCTTCCACGCCTTTTTTGCTGCATAGCTTGAAAAAAGTATCCACTTGGCCGATCAGCTTGGCTTCTCCCATCCTTGGCCCATACACAACCCCCTGGACCTTCTGCCACGCTTCGTCACCCTCAATTGATTGCCAAACAGCATCCCTCACTTGTTTCTTAGTCTTGCTTATGTCCGCGGCAATGAACCCGAGTTGCACTGCGACGCTGTGCATCAGGCAATCGTAGGTGACTATGGTATTGTCAAAATCAACTCCTATAATCATATTGTCCGGTTCCGGTTCAACGGGTCATGCCTCGCCTGTGTAGTCTGCGCGGGAAAAACCATCCACGACTCTCAACCCTGTTTGAGCTGACCGGTACAATGCGTCCACCAACTTCATAGTGTCGTCCGCGATTGCCAGATCAGGGGAAGTCCCGGCCTCAACATGGCTGAAGAAATCATCCATCAGTCTTTCCAGAGGGTCGGCCTTGGGGCCTGTATAATCCGTGCTCAAAATGTGAGATTCCGTTCCAAACACTTCGAGGCGCACTCGTGCCTTGGTGGACATCCTCATGTCCCAGCCGGCCCTGATTGTCACGATGACGTTATCGTCCACGGTCACTATTGCCGCGGACGTGTCTTCAACCGTTGAATTGGGCAGCCCGTGGTCCAAGTTGACGCACCATGCTGCGAAACGCTCCCGAGTCGGCAGCAGTAGGAGCGCCATTTGCAGCAGATGCACCCCAAAATCCATCAACACCCCGCCTCCGGATTCACTCGCACTGTGCAACCAGGCCTTTGAGAGGAAGGGGTCAGTCCTAAACCACTCGAAGCTGACTAACCTGGGCTTTCCAACGGTTCCCCGGTTCACGCTTTCAATAAGCCAATGATTCTCGGCCCTGAATTGGTTGTTGAAAACAGGATAGAAAGTGTGGGAATAGCTTGCAGCTTGTTGAAGCAGGGAATGGGTGTCAGAGTAGTCACTGCATATGGGCTTCTCCAACAGTATGTTCTTGTGGCTTTGCATTGCCGCCAAAGCGATCTCGGTATGAACAGACGGAGGGGTGCAGATCATTATCGTGTCAATGTCGGCCCTTTCCAGAACATATTTGTAGTGGGAATATACCGACTCGACGTGGTAGGCGGCGGCCAGTTCTTTCGCAGTCTGGACGTTACGGCTGCAAATGGCCACGACCCTGCAATCATCCCGCTTGGAATGAAGAGGCAGATACCGAGTCCGGACAACGTGACCGGCTCCTATTAGACCGATCGATCGCCTGTCCATTGCTCACTTCAGCTTCACGGCTTGCATAGTCTTGATATTGTAATACTTTATATCCTCCATAGGATTGGGCAGCTTGCCCGACGCAAACGCTTCTTTTATGTCAGTTACAGCTTCCTGAATAGTGTGCTTGGCCTCGAAGCCCAGTTCTCTCCTGATCTTTTCGGAGCACACATGGTAGGACCGGTTGTCGTTGCTCGGCGTGACCTCGATTGGCACTTTGCCGCCGACGGTTCCTGCAACAATATCGGCGATTTCCCTCACCGTATAGTTCTGGTATCCGGCATTGAAAATCTTCTTTTGAAGCTTGTGGTCAGGCTGTTCTAGCAGGAAGAGGTAAAGATCCGTCATATCCTCTATATGGATGTTCGGTCTTTTCTGGTCCCCCCCGAAGACCGTGATCTTTCCCCTGTCTATTGCGTGGGTGGTTAGTATGTTCACGGTGAGGTCCAACCTCATCCTCGGGGAATACCCGCAAACCGTCGACGGCCGGATTACAGTTACGATGAAATCGTCGGTCGCTTCTCCAAGGAGGACTTCCTCGCATGCGGCCTTGTACTTGGAATAATCGGTCAGCGGTTCAAGCGCGAGGTCCTCTGTGACTTCAGGCTCTGACTTTACGCCGTAAACACTGGAACTCGAAGCGTACACGAATCTCTTGACCTTGTGTTTCTTGGAGAGTTCAACCAGAGGGATAAATGCATCATAATTGATGGACTTGCCCAGTGCCGGGTCAAGTTCATAGCTGGGATCATTGGAGATACACGCCAGGTGTATCACGACATCGGTTCCGGGGATTTCGCGCTCAAGCAACTCTTTGTCTCGTATGTCTCCCTTGACCTCTTTTAAAGCGGGATTCCCCTGAACGGACCGGAGGACATCGTCCCCGTAAAGGTAAAGGTCGATCACTTTGACTTCGTAACCTGCGTGAATGAGCTTCGGCACGAGGGCAGCTCCCACATATCCTGCGCCTCCGGTAACGAGCACTTTCTTAAAATCCGACATTCGTCAGCTCCTCGGTTTGTAGGCTAAAATAAGCCGAAGAAAAGCTCTTTGAGCAAGGAAGCTTCCCTTCGGCCTTACTCTTCAAAAAACACTGTGTTTTCGTGGCGTCGAGGCTTTCCAACCTGAGTTAGGCCGGCAGACGCGGACACCCGATGGTGTCTTGGTGCAGGCATAGAGATCTGTGCAAAGAAAACATCTCTGACGATCTGATGCCCGAGTTGTCAGTTCCTTTCAGGGTAACGGGCTTGCACCAGCCGGGCGGGTGATGGCGGTCCAAAGCTGCGGGACAGTCTCCGCATGGTGGCCGCGAACGTAGAAACTTTTTCCACCGTCCGCCACCGTTCTAACCAACATGGTCTTCCAGGGCCGAAAATAATAGGCGGGCTGGTCTCGGGACGGCTCGTCATGATACGAAGGCGGCAGAGCATGAAGGTCGCACACCAGCGTAGTGATCTTGGATATGCTTTTTCCTTTTTGTCGACCGACGTTCCTCACCATGGCCAAAGCCTTGAGATAGACTTCGGGTCCCATCACGGAACTACCGAAATTCATTACCACACCGCCGTCGACTGATTCCAACGTCTTGGTAAATTTCAGAAAATCCGTGTAGCTTGTAGCGCCGTAGGCTGCTCCATCGCAGTTGGGATGCTCATGGAGTATGTCGTACCCGATACCTACGTGAACTGTAATCGGAACTCCATATCTGTACCCCGCAGCGAGTACGCTGGTCTCTTTGAAAGGAAAGCCTTCTTCCTCGATGACCCTACCCACAGCCTCCCCCAGCCCCAGCTTTTCTTTGGCGGCTTCGGCAACGATGTCATTTATCCTACCCGTTTCCTTCCAGAGACCGAAGCGGCCGTCCTTGATATACCGGGCGACGCTTTCAGTGGTGGCTCCAATCAAGGAGAACTCGAAGTCGTGGATGACACCTGCGCCGTTCAGGGCAATGCACGACAGATGCCCATTCTTCAACAGATCGATGAGATACCTCTGGACCCCGGCCCTGAGTACATGCGCACCCATCATCAGTATTACGGAAGATTTAGTCTCGCCTTTGCAGGCTTCCAATATTTTCGAAGATACCTCGACAAATGCCGGTTCCACGACCGGACGAGGTTCAAGGTCCAGGATAGTGGATATTTCCAGATCGTGCAGTCGATCGGCAAGAGGAAGTATTTCCAGATTGGAGCGGTCGAAAATAGGGCTCGAGGTTTTCTCCATGCGCAGCAGTGGCGCTCCGTATCTATTTCATTATGGAAGTGATGTATTTGATTACCGACATCTTATCAATGGATTTCATGTTGCCCACTATGCCCACCGCCATGGACCCGGCAATGGTCCCCAAGAAACCCAGCACCTCATTGGGCAATCCTTGGCACGCTGCAAGAGAGGTGAGTGAAAAGAAGGCATCGCCGGCCCCCACCCGATCCACAACGTTCGGCGCGAATGAGGGAATTTCTATGAAACTCGATTCTTCACGCCATACCAGGCATCCTTTGCGGCCACGTGTAACCACAAATCTGGAACACCCAAGTTTCTTCGCCAAGGCATCCATCATCGGCCGCACACTGCCGTTGGCCATGCGAGTCTCGACACGGATCTCGTGCTCGGCCAGGCACACGTAATCGGCCCTAGGATATCTGCTAATAGTGTGAAATCCTCGATTGCCTGCATTGGCCTGCGTCATTACGGCCAGGAATTTTGCGGAATCGGTCATTTTCCCGACCATTTGCTCACTTATGGTGTGATGACCAAAGTCCGCGGCGATAACCAGATCGAAATCGGCTAAGCGCCGGTCAAGCCACCGGCAAGCTTCATTGTTTGTTTGTTCAGGCAAATCCGAATCGTCCATGAGATAGATCTCAAGAAGCTTGTTGAGCGTGTACCCGTCTATGTACCTGCGCTTCAATACTGTTGGAGCGTTGGGCCTGTAGATCCAATGCGGGGTCACGTTGGCCTTGAGGCGAGAGTTGATGAATTCCTCATGGGAGTCTTTCTCTCCCAGCACGGTTAGGAGATCCACCGATGAAGCAAAATTCGCAACGTGATTTGCAACGGCCAGTGCGCCACCTGCAAACATCTCACTGGACTCGTACTTCATGGCAATTATTGGATCTTTGGATGACTTGCCTATGGCCTGGCCGTACTGATACTCGTCAATAATCGCGTCCCCGACCACCAGGACTCTCAAAGAAGACAGGTCTTCCAGGTAATTAAGTACCTCGTCGAGACTGTGACGATAACGAAATAGGCTCAAGTACTCGGTGACTTCTTGCGGGAAACCCGAGAAATAGCGATTTATCAGGTTGCTTGAAGAGAACACGATATCGTCGGTAAAGGCAAGCTTCGCCCCGATTTCACGAACAACCGCTTCCTCTTTTCCTATCTTGCCCGTCGCGTCCAGCGCCACGTTCCTGAACTCGGATCCCTTCACGTAAAGGTCGGGCCGCAATAACCTCAGCGTCTCTTCTGCCGTGGGCCATTCATTTATTGCAACATAATCCACGCACTTGAGAGAGGCTATTCCCTCCGAGCGCAATGTTTCCGGGAAAGCCGGCCGGTGAGGTCCTTTATCCACAAAACGATCCGGAGTGACCGTGACCACAAGAACATCTCCCATCCGTCGAGCCTGCTCGAAGTAGCGGATGTGGCCAATGTGAAGCAAGTCGAAGACGCCGTGACAGTGGACGATCACCTTCCCTTGCTCTTTCAACGATCTTACAGCGGCTACCAGCTCGTTGAATGGCGTAACTTTCGGGCTAAACACCGTTCCTGTGTCTCCTCAGAATGGCATTCCTTCGAAAATAGTCTTTTCCGGGTTCGCAGACACAAGGCAAGCGACAGGTAGCGTCGCTTAAGAGTGGAGGTCGCAGATTGTGGTGGTTGAGATTATATAAGAACAGGCTCCGCCCCCGCCTAAATCCCATATCTGGCTAACAATGTTAGGCATTTACATCACCATTACCCCTCGGAACCTATTAAAACCACAAATTGTAGCTGTTGACCCTTCCGTTAGATGTTCTTGTCCGACGACCGGCAACCGGATGGGTCATCAGAGGATTCTTCCCTATTAACGATTGTACTTTGACATGATTTCCTACTGGAGTCAACGACATTTTGCTTGGCCCTGAGCATTGACTCGGCGCATGGCCTCATATTAACCTCGGTGGGTTAGATGGGGGTATTGTTCGCTTTCGGCAGTCTGTGCTAACTTACCTGCGGGTAGAGAAGGGCCGAACGAAACACGTTGTAGTGCAATGCGATTCCAGGATGAACTGCGACCAAACCCAATGACAAAACAGCCAGTCAAATGGTCAAGAAAGCCACTGTTAACCCGCACCGTCGCAAGTCGCCTGAAGGAGCACCCTCTCCTTTGGAAGTGCGCACTAGCCCTGTTCGCTTCAGCGGAATGGATATTGGGGCTTCTCCTGCCGTTGCTGGAGCGGCACATCTTGAGGAGGCCGATAAGGTTCCTCAATATACCTTGCCAGCACATAGGTCATCTGGCAGTCGAAACGGACTGTTTTGTCAAGGAGGGCCTCCTTGGCCGTCGCCCTGATTACCGAGGCATAGTCCTGTGTTCGAAAACACGTGTGTCCAACCCTAGCCTGCTGAAATACATAAAGACAAACCTCACCGTCATAACCAACCCCTTTGTTTGCGCAGTTCTCAAGCCTCTGGCCAGGGCCGGACCTATGCAATATGACGTCACCGGATACGCCCAGATCGTCGGGGGCACTTCTCTGGCCCCAACGATTAACAGAGAATGGGGGGATCGTACGCCGGTCTGGAGGCTGTCAGACGAAGACATCAGGCGCGGGAGGGAATGCCTCCGGAGTTTCGGCCTCACCGATGACTCGTGGTTTGTGTGCGTCCATTGTAGAGAACCAGGTTATCTTCAATGGGACATTCATGATTATCGGGATGTAAATGTCCATGACTATATTCCGGCGATGCAAGCGATAGTGGAGCGGGGCGGCTGGTGCCTCCGCATGGGAGATCCGTCAATGCAACCCCTTCCCAAGCTGGAAGGAGTCATAGACTACTGTCACAGCGACCTCCGAAGCGATTGGATGGATGTCTTCCTGTGTGCGAGTTCACGATTTTTCCTGGGTTCCGGATCAGGTCTCTATTGGGTATCGGGGATATTCGGTGTTCCGGTGGCTTGCGCCAATTTCACTCCCATGTCTTCGGTTCTTGCTCTACGACCAGGCGACCTGGGTATTCCCAAGCTAGTTTGGTCTGAAACCGACGAGCGTCTCCTGCCTTTCCGGCAGGTGCTCGGCACTCCTATTGGAGACTACCGGTTTACGCTGGAGTATGAGAATTCTAAAATCAGGCTCATTGACAACAAGCCGGAAGACGTCAAAAAGTTAGCCGAGGAAATGCTCGACAAAACTGAAGGAAAAGCCGTCTATACGGAGGACGACCGCATGCTGCAAGAAAACTTCCTTGCCCTGCTGCATCCGGGCCATTTCAGTTACGGCTCCGGGGCGCGGGTTGGACGTGACTTTTTGAGGGATTACCGAGCACTTATGTAAGAGGCCGAAGGCAACTAGCAATTGCCGGAATTAATGTCCGATTGCCCTTGAATAGACCCACCTAATCTAGCCGCATGGTGCCATTACTGAGGAGTCACTTTGTAGCGGGTGCCACTGCTGGCTTGTCCAGCGGTGTGTCCTGAGAATGCACTGCTGGACAAGCCAGCAGTGGCACCCAAGCCATAGCCCCAGTCGCTGGTTACCGGGTGGAAACAAGCAAAAATTCTGGCAACAGCCATAATCGTCAACCCACAAACAGCATCGGCCGGGAATACCTTGTAATTACAGGAATATCAACCCCTGCTTGCCGTCTTGATTGTGGCCATAACATCCGATGCGTTCGGCAAAATCCCACGTCGCACTCGTCCAGCCAATGTCATCCACAACGATGACTCCATGCGGATTCATGTAAGGCAGGGCGCATTCCAGCTCGAACATGAGATGATCGTAGCTGTGATCGCTGTCGTGATAGAACATATCGACTTTGCCGGCCTTCTCAAGGACTTCCGGCAAAAGCTCTTTGGCATCGCCGTTGACAACATCAAATCCATGCTGCAAGCCATCCGGAACCAGCCACCCGGACCCTTTTCCCGGCGGGATCAAGACACCGTAAACAACAGGCTGTTGATAAAACGGATCGTCCGGATCATAGATGTAGGGGAGATCCACCGCTAAAAGCATTCCTTCGTCTCGGTTTTTCTTGAGGGCCAGAGCGATAAACGCGCAGGAAACTCCATTGCTGGTCCCTGTCTGAACCACCACTTTCGGCCGTTGGGACCGGACAATCCAGTAAAGGAAAAGCCCTTCTTGAAGACTGACAGATCCGGGATGAAACTCGCCAGGTTGTGCTGCATTGACTTTCCTGATGAACGATTCAAGCTCAGCGTGTTTGATCCGGAAATTGCGATAATCCGGGTCGCCTTCAAGCTCTTCTGCGCATTGACGCAGAACTTCGCTCAGATGCTCCGGGTCGTCGAGCCCCTCCGCCCGCACCTTTGCCAACAAGGGGTTGGTGCGCGAGGATTCCGTCAAATCGGTGGGGACGTTCACCGGATAGATTTGCCCCGGCCGGTTCTTCACCAAATCGAGACTGTACCTCGGACTCGCCGGGTTGTAGGTTCGCGGGGCAGTTTCGTACGGTTGTTCTTCGGTCGACAGCAGGTATCTGGGCCGTGGAATAAGTTCGAAGCCTTTCATCCGAAGAATAGGAGCCACCAGGAGCCGAAAAAGCCTTGATCCCAGGTGCCCCGGGTACGGCGCGACTCCGGGCGACGAGTTTGATCCTGAGTCGCGGACCTCTCCTCGAATAGCTTTTTCATGCACTGCAAGCAATTTGGATAACTGCGTTTGTTTTCTAACATCGTAACCAAAGGTTCTGATGGTGCTAAGGACACACGATTTCAACATGTTGCATTTCCGTTCGATCAAATCCGCTTATTTTCAGGCTCGTACTGAGCGGCCACAGGTACGAAATTTCACGCTTGCCCGCGAAGTCACCTCCGCGGGTCCAAGGTGATTGGCGGCCGGAAATTTTCATCGAGAATAGCCTCTATTCAGGTGATCCGTCAACTTGATATTTCGGGGCCTAGTAAGTATAAGCCCCGATGCCCGCTTCGTCGGTCTCATTAAACAGCAATGAATTACTACCAGCCGTTCCCAGTTGCGCGATGGCTTCTTATTTCGCGAAAGCGGGAAATGGTCTGACACGCCGGAACCTTCGTGCGAGTGGTAAGTTGCTGAACTGCCATAACTTTGCGGTCGTGCCAGTCTGTTTTTTGCCGGGGCTCCTCGCTGCGTATTTGGCACGAAACCTGCATACAGATCAGTGCGAAATCCTGGTGCACATGGCACAGCGCGGAGGTCTCCGATTAATAGCTGTCCGTGTTGGGCCAAGAAAATGGGTTTCGGCAGCATCAAGCAATGGAAGGAGTTATGATCATGTCAAGCCCGAATCTAGAGAGCATCATGCCAATTATGAAGGTAATGGCCCAGGTTGAGGGGACTATTGCGAATTTCTACAGGTCATGCGCGGAAACTTTCCCTAGCAGCAAAGTATTCTGGGAACGACTTGCAGAAGAAGAAACCGCTCATGAAGATGCGGTGAGGGAACTGATGCTCGCTGCTGCCGAGCACCCCGAAGCATTTGAAGTTGGTGACTCTTCGCCACTAGACGCATTGGAAGCTTTTGCCGCGCGAATACATACAAATTTTGAGCAACTTCGAATGGGTTATCTCACAGAGGAAAAGGCACTGTTGGTAGCTTATCTCATAGAGAACACATACGTTGAAGGCAAGTACGCCGGAATTATTAAGTTAAGGGATACGCGTGATTCGAAAACGTTGAAGAAACTGTCATCAGACTCAATTGAACACAGAGACAGGCTTGTCAGGAAGATGAGACAACAAAAAACAAAGTGACCCGGATGTGCATCACAGCCACTCCGGCAAGGCGGGATAATGGTTTTCTGCTTGACAAGCGCCGACGTGGATGGGATAAAGACCCAAACGATTATGTTCACTAGGTTCGGTTCTTTTAGTAAGAAGTTTATTTATTGCAATGGTAGGGTATGGAAAGATGCCACGAAAAGGTTTTTCTGTTTGCTTTGTGGCCGCTCTGTGTTTTTTGTGTTCAGGACAGTTCTCACTTGCAGATGAGGCAAGAAATTCTCTCCCGGACCCCGGTTGCTCGGAGCCACGGATAGGTAATTCCGCTTCCTCAGCCTTCAGTGTCCCTGCCGACCAAAAGACCCACCCTAGCGCCTTGACCATGACCAGTTCCGCTTATTCCGTGGAAAAGGCCCCTTCGGTACTGATAACACCTGGAGATCCCGAGCCTTTTAAGCAGATCGAACCACCAGACTTCTTAGACCAAAGCCAACAGAAGACTACTCTCGGCAAAATCGAAGCCACAATTATTAATCCGTTCCGCAGCGCTGCTATAGCCGCGGAGGTAAGCGGTATCATTGAGCACTACAATTTCGAAGTTGGCGATCACGTTAAGAAAGGAGTCATCATAGCCGAGATTTCCAAGAAACGCTATGCGCTGGGGGTGGAGAGAGCAAAGCAAAGTCTGGATGCTTTTAGAATAGCCTTGAAGAGAGCGCAAAAAGATAAGGAAATAAAAGAGAAGCTCGTTTCATTGGACGCAAGCAGCGTGCAGGAGTTGTTGAGGGCCGAGGCGGAGGCTGAAATCACCGAACAGAAAATCCATGAGGCTGAGACATTGCTCAAGCAGGCGCTTCTCGACCTGGAAGCCTGCCAGGTCAAAGCCCCCTTTTCCGGTTATTTGGCCATTAGGTACAAAGAGCCTTTTGAGGCGGTGGGCTCGCTTGAGAAGATGTTTACTTTGGTCGACAGCAGCAAGGTCTACGCCGTGGCATACGTGCCTGAAAATCTTATGCCACTTTTCAAAAAAGGGGCGAAAGCCGCGTTTAATGATTCCTCCGGAAGGCAATTTGTAGGTGAGGTCGACAAAATCGAACCGATCATAGATCCGAAAACCGGCACCCAAAAGATCTTCGTACTGATGAATAATGCTGAAGAGCAGCTTGCCATAGGTATGAGCGGGGCCTTGGAGTCCGTCCAATGAGGTCTCCATGATGTTCCCGCTTCAGGGATTTCACAAGAAAGCTGCGCTAATAAGCCTGTGCCTGCTCGTTTCGCTGCTGGCGTCATGTCGGGCGTCGTTGCTCAACGGATTCCGCCCTGCAAATCATGTGCAGGTCACCGACTCCAATTCCGCGATGACGCTAATTAATCATCGAGTCAAGCCCGCTACAACGGTGACAGGTAAACGATTTCTGACCCTGGAAGATTGCAGAACTCTTGCGCTGGGCAACAATTTGGACTTGCAGGCCGCCCGCCTGGAGGAATTGACCCAACAGGCGATTCAGTACAGCAATCGGACCAGGATCCTTCCACATTTTATCTTTTCCGGTGACCTAAGCGAGAGAAGCAATCTGCGCTATTCTTACAGCGACGTGCTTGGCTTGGAAGGCGCCCATCCACGCTATCAACAGCAAAACCTCGGCGGTGCCCAACCCGGAGTCACCAGCTTTTCCACCGGGCACGAGAGGAGCACCTGGTATTATGTCTTGGAGACCCGGTGGAGCCCGACGGATGCCGCTCTAGCCTATTATGTGACTAAAAGCAGCGCCAATGAAACGACAAAGTCTCGTTATCACAAGCTCAGGATAGCCCAAAAACTCGTGGAGCTGGTAGACTCCTCCTTTTTTCGTCTTCTCGCCCTTCAAGAGGTCTTGCCTCTGGCCGAGAACCTCTTCTCACTCCGGAAAGGAATGCTATACAAGACGGAACAATTGCTCCAAGATAGATTGGGTAAAGTCGAAGAGTACCACAGAGCGGAACAGAGAACCTCCAGGGCGAAGAGGCTTCTGGGGAAGATCCGCAACGACATCGAGAATGAACGAAACATTCTTGCTTCGGCAATGGCCTTGTCACCCGATTATTGCATAGATGGAGGATTTCGGCTCGAAGGGGCCCTTTCCAGGCCGAGGTTCAGTTCGGAGTTATGCGAATTGGAAATGATAGCAGTTCGTAGACGGCCCGAGGCTTACGAGGCAGGCCTTGCTCACCTGAGTTCCGTGAACGATCTGAAGCGCACGATTGTCAAGTATTTCCCAAGGGTTACCGGTTTTTGGCGACACGCGCGAGACAAAGATAAATTCCTGTACGATCCCGCTTGGAAAGAGGTTGGTATATCGATTTATTTCGACCTGGTAGAATGGCTGGCCAATGTCGACGAGTCCAAAGCCAGCCGGATCAAATCCGAGAAGACGGAGAGAGAAATGAGCGCCATAGCACTGGGGATTACCTCCCAGGTCCGCCTGGCAGCCTTAAAGTACTTCGACGGGATGGATGAGCTGGAAAATGCGGAATCCAGTGTGGCCAGCCTTCGAAAGGTCCTGCATGCAGTAGAGGCGAGGGTCTCCATGCAGGATGTGGAAAGGCTCATGGCGGAGGAGGCGAGAGCCGAGTTGCTTGAGGCCAAAATCATGAGAATACGGGCGCTTGGCGAGGCCAATGCGACCCTGGCCGCTCTACAAAGTTCAATGGGAACGAATTATCAAGAATCGATGTCTGATCAATGACATGGAGCCTGGAGAAACGGCCTAGGTAAGCCCCTCCGACATCTCTTGATCGCTTATTGACTGGAAGCTGCAATTACCAGCGCTTGTTGACAATTTTGGACGCACAACAAATCTGAAATAACGATGATCCTGCGAGGAGTCGAGCATGGAAGGACGGATCAAGTTTCGAGTCGACCTTCAGGCGCACAAGTACGACGATGTGGAGGACAGAGACACCGTGGTCCTGAAGGACCCTGTCTCGGGGAAGTATTTTTACCTTTCGGTCTATGAATACCGCCTTTTGAAGACCCTCGATGGTAATCGTACTCTGGAGGAGGCTACAGAGCGACTGGCAGTCATGGGCTATTATTATTCGCTTGAGGAGGCGGGGGCAATTGTGGCGAAGGCAGCCCAGATGGGCCTCGTCCTGGGCACTAAATTCGGCACCGCGATGTTTCAGGAGCACCTCAAGCAACAAATTGAAGCCTCCAAGAAAGCCAGGCGCTGGGCGAGCATCTATTTCATGTTTATTCCCCTCTTAAATCCCGACAAATTTCTGGAAAAGACGCTCTGGATAGCCAAATTGTTTGCCAACAAGTTCACTATCGGCTTGTTTGCCCTGGCGTTGCCCGGAGCCATTTACTGCCTCATCTCAGGGCTTGCCGGGACAGAAACCGAGTACCTGTTTTTCTTCAACCTGGAGAACCTCATCTATCTATGGATAACCCTTGCTCTTACGAAATTGCTGCATGAGTTTGCTCACGCTTACGTGGCGAAAAGTTTCGGGATTCATGTCCCGGAGATGGGAGTGGCGTTCCTTATCTTTTTCCCATGCCTGTTCTGCAATACCACGGACGCATGGCAGTTAGCCGATCGCAAGCAGCGCATAGCTATAAGCGCGGCGGGTATTTTGGTCGAGGGCGCCTTGGCAATTGCGGCCACATACGTTTGGTATTTCACAAATCCCGGGGTCATCAATTCACTGGCCTTTTACCTTATGGCCGTTTCTTTCTTTTCGACGGTTTTGTTCAACGGCAATCCCCTCATGAGGTTTGACGGCTATTTCATCCTCATGGACTGGCTCAGACTGCCAAATCTGTCCACGAGGGCCCTGGCTTATGTAAAGTACCTGTTCATGAACAGGGTGCTCGGGATTTCCCTCTTTGTAAACCCCGCTACAACGCCCAGAGAGGTCATTATCTTCTCGATCTACGGGGTGTGCGCTTTCTTGTATCGGCTCTTTCTGTACACCATGATATGTGTGGGTGTTTACTATCGTTTTGACAAGCTCCTGGGCCTGATTCTGGCTTCTCTCGCATTCGTGTTGTTCATTGTGATTCCCTTGACCAAGGGCGTCCGAACCCTATATTCGAAGCGCAAAGAGATCCATCCGCAGCCATCGGGCGTCTTGGTTTTTTCCGCTCTGGTCTGCGCTATCGTCCTGATTTTGGTGGCCCCGCTGCCGAGAAGGTCTATTTACCCATGCTACCTGGCATCGGCCAAGGTTCAGAAGCTGACTGTGCCTCTCCAGACCTCGGTAGCGGATGTTTTTATCCGTGAGGGCAAAGAAGCCTCAGAGGGGGCTCTGTTATTCACGCTGGACGATTCCCTTTTGAAGCTGGCTTTGTTCGAAAACGAAATTCGGCGGGAGATATTGCGTACTGAAGTAAAGTATCTTCTTTTGGATCCGGGGCATCGGGGCGAGGCTGCAAGCAAGGAGATAGAACTGCGCAAATTGGATCACAAGACCGACCGTATTAGAAGAGACCTTGCCCTGGCCGAAAACGGAATAGTGGCCCCTTTTGAAGGGGTGGTCACTAACATGGATTACAGGTTGCAAACCGGGTTTCAGCCGGGTGAAGGGGTAGTGGTGGGCGAGTTCGAATCCCTGACAGACTGCACCGTTTATGCTCTCGTTCCGGCAAAGGATCTTCCCAAACTTCACACCGGCCAAGACGTCAGGATTTGGTTCCGAATGGGATCGGGAATAATCCTGACGGGCACTATTGAAGAGATTAGACCTTACGGGGAGCAGGACCTCAGAGATATGCCGTTCTCGAGTCGCTTTGGGGGGGACATGGCCATTGAGGCAAGAGGAGAAGATCGTACGGACGTCCCCTTGGAAGCCCTCTTCCGATGTTCAGTAAGTTTTCGGAATGTAGACCGCAAAATCCCTCTTGGAATGACCGGCAAATTGGTTGTGGATTCACCGCGAACGAGTCTTTGGAGCCGGTCCGTGGAAGGCATTCTCGAAGGCTTTCATAAAGAGTCGATCTTCTGGTAAAGGAACAGATATGGCTTCGCAAGTCCCAGGTATACCAGGCCAGGTTCCAGTGCAGGCAAAAGACCCGCGAGATCCCGCCGCGATTTCCCGGGAAAGAATTATTGTCTTGAGCCTTGAGTTCTCCCGCAGAGCGCTGGAAGCTCGTTCACTGGAAGAGCTTTACTTTTTGCTCACCAACGATATTCGGGCTCTTGTCGAATTCGACAGGTCGTTCTTGATCACCCACATCAGGGGAGAGTCACGCTACGTCGCAGCAGGAAACCAGCCAATTACGGAAAAAAAATCCAAATTCAGCCAGGAGCTGGACAACCTTGGACTGCGGATACAAGGGCTTAATAAGACAGTACTATTGGCAAGCCCAGCTGACTTGGAAAAGCTGTCTGACGACGTGCTCGCTCCGGAGTTCAAAGACGCTTTTCGTTCATATATGCACTTCGCCGAATGCACGGGCATCTTGTGTGTGCCTCTGATCTTCGATGGACAAACCTTGGGGCACTTGTTGCTGGAATACCTTGATGGGAAAGCCCCCGACCAGGTCAACGTCCTTGCCCTGGCGAAGTTGGCGCCGGTCTTTGCGGCAGCGCTGGCCCAAAGATGGGTTTTCGCTCAAAATCCCGAGCTTTCAAGGCTCACAGAGGTTTCGTCCTGGCGCCAGAAACCGGTTATGAAGTTTTTGGCGGGACATTGGCTTGTACTGGCAATTGGGGCGCCTCTGCTGATTGCGCTTCTGTTCATGATCCCATTTTCTTACCCAGTGGGGGGCGAAGCAGATATCGTCCCTCGGGACAGGCATGTGGCCTTTTGCATGACCGATGGATTGATCGACAAAATCCTGGTTGCCGAGGGCTCTCAGGTGAAACAAGGACAGGTTCTAGCCACCATAGACCCTACGGAGTTGGATTTCAAAATAAAGACCTCTGAACGACAGCTCGAGTTGCTTACTGCTGAAATGACTCTGTTGAAAAGGTCTTCAGGACAGGATATCTCGAAACTGGCTGAAAGCAGGCTGGTAGAACTAAAAGCCAAAAACGTGCAGACCGAATTGCAGTTTTTTCAATGGCAGAAGCAGTTTCTGCAAATCAAAGCACCTGCATCCGGGGTAGTTACCACGAAACACGTGGAAACTCTCATAGGGAAGAAATTCAAAGCCGGTGAGCCTTTTTGTGAAATCGCAGCTCCCGGAGAATTATGGGCGGAAATTTATGTCCTGGAAGACAAAGTGAGTAGGATTAAAAAGGGACAAGATGGTGTTTTGAATCTGAACAACGAACCTCGAACCGGGTACGAGATTGATGTCAAGGAGATTGCCCCGCGTGCAGAAGCCATTCCGCGTCTGGGTAACGTTTATCGTGTGAGAGCGTCTTTCCGAGGCGACCCGCCACCGCGTCTCAAGGTAGGCATGAAGGGAGTCGGGACAATTTACGCGGAAAAAACGAGCGTGTATTCATTTATTACTCATCGACTGGTCGCCAGGTGGAATCAATTGGCGCTGTACCTTCTGTGATGGCCAAACGTGTCATTGCGAGTCCGCAGGCCCGAAGCACTCTCCGTGGCGTGCCAAGGAGAGTGCTTCCTTGGTAATGCGGGATTTCACGGCTCGCAATGGCAACGTTACGGTCTTTGCCGGCCAAACCACCGAGCTTCAAGGGCACCAAAATTCGGGAAATTGGGTCTTGCGCCATGCATTAGTCCCTAGGGCAAGGGCTTGCAGGTGCGCCTCGGCTAGCCGATGTTGCCGGCTTCTTTTCTTCTCGCCTTCGTAACCTGAACTGTCTGCCCCAGGATTCTGACCAGATCTTCGGCCTGCTCAAGCGTCATGTAAATCTGGTGCTCGTAAAGTTCCACCATCGCCTGCTCGCCTTTCTCGTTGCTGCCGGGGACATACCGCCCGAAGAAAAGCGAAATGTCTCTGGGGCTGGTAGCCACCATCGCGCAGTTGCTGTAGTAAATGCCCATCTGCTTAGCCATGGCTCTGGCCGGGGCCCCTGGTTGCTGCGGTCTCGCTTCTTGTTCCTTGTCTGTCGTGCTGTCTGCCATATGTTTCTCCTTTCCGCACAATTCCACGTTTAGTATTCAGGCCGGAAGAAAACCAATACCTTCAACACCGAATCTCTGTCGAAGGGATCGTTTACCAGAGTTACCGTTTGGCATCAGTGTTCCAAGGAGGAAGAATTCCGGTAACCCTGCGTGCGATTATCCTCGACCTCCGGGAAGTTGTTACACGTATGTGTTGAACATAGTCAAGCGCAAAGCGCGCCCGGTTTTTATTGCGGCCGCGTTTGACGTCAGGTGTCGATCGTAAAGCACCCAAGCAAACCCGAATAAGACACCACAATCCTTGGGTAATTCCTGGGGCACATGCTTCGCCGGTGAATGAAAGGCAGGTTTGAAAGCTCTCAGAGGCGTTAAGTTTGAGTCGAGGGGTCCATGCTGACAAAACTTGACCGTGACGCGAGAATTTGCAGATGTCCGATAGATACAACTTAGTCAAGTATTGGCAGGCAGCAAGACTAAGCGATATATTCCGCTCCAGATGGGCGAGTGCTAACAAACCCCGAGTTAAGCGCTAGTGTTCCGCGTGTCCGAAAAACGCGACACGGCCAACCAGCCGCTGCGGGACATTGAAACCTCTCGAATCAAGCAAAATGGCATTCCCGACAATGTCAGACAGTTCCGCGCGCGCTTTTTTTGTCGATTGACCCGGTACCAACCTTCCTGGGGCGGGACTGATTTGCGCGAGAAAACCTGTAGCGTGTCAGAGAACCGCTCGCCTGAGAACGTGTTGAAAAGACATCATATAGGGTACTTTCCTGGAATCTCGTGTCAGAAAAGCGCTCCTGGCCGAAATTCCTCCGTTCAGGCCCCCTGCTTTACCGTAGTCCAAAAAGTTCCACAATCTCAGCATGATCTGCGACAAACCCACTGATAGAGATCCTGGCACGTGAGTTGCATAGATCGACGTAACCCTTCCAAAGTACCAATAGAGGGGGGGATGTTAGGTGCGATGTCAATGGGACGCACGGAAAGAGACAAATTTGGACCTTCGAAAGGTTTAGGGTCCCTGGCATTCCGAATGTGGTGGAGTAGGTACACGCGCCGCTTACCGGCGCGGCAGTGAAGAAATAGACAGGATGTAAAAGCAAACTTAGAACGCAAAAGCCCCGCCTCCCTTGGTGCCGGCAAAACCCCTCGGGACGGGACTCTTGCTGCAGACGTTTGCCGCGATGGAACCGCGCGAGCCAGGGGGTCTGCTGCCCGTTCTTATTCTGCGCCCCCCTCGACTGACCTGTCAAGGCCATTTCCGCTCTGTGACTCGGAAAAACGTGGTTCCTACGATTCCGAAGCTTTCAGGAATTCTAAATGCTAAACGCTTTTCAAAAGGCCATCGCAAGCGGTCGGGTTTGACCGAAATATCTATAGCCATTGACAAGAGGTGAACCATGAGTCGTTCGAGATTTTGGAGCCGAAACAGGAATTACCGGCCGTTAACTCTGCTCCAACAACTGGAGGAGAGAATTGTCCTGGATGCTGCGGTCAATCCGGCCCCTCAAGACAACCCCAACGGCAATCCGAGCGGTCAGCCGGACCAGGGGCCTGGGCCGGAGCAAGCTCCTGCCGGGGCCGAAGCGGCGGGCGGCAGCGCGGACGGCAATGCCGGTCTGGTGGGACAGGTCCCTGACAGCTACCAGCAGGTTTTCAACCAAGACCTGAACGTGGTCCTCGTGGCCAACAATCTGGCCGACGTGCATGCGGTTACTCAGGCCGCAGCCGAGAACGCGCAGGTGATCACGTACGACGCGGCCCAGGACAACCTGGCCACCATCACGGCCAAGCTCCAGGATCTCGTGAGCGTCGCGGGCCACACGATAGACAATCTGGCGATCGTGGGTCACGGGACCGAAGGGAATCTGGTCATTGGAACCGACCAGATCCAATTCTTCAGCCTTGCTCAATACAGCGCCACCTTCGAAGCGCTGGGGCAGACTCTGAGCCAGGATGCTCAAATTCAGTTCTACGGCTGCTCGATTGCCGGTGATGCCCCGGGCCAGGCAATGGTTGACAGCATTGCCGTTTACACCGCAGCGGATACTTTCGCTAGCACTAATACGACCGGCGGAACTGCGCATGACTGGACGCTTGAGTATTCGTCGAACTCCAGTGTCGCCATGAACGTGGTGTTGAACGCCGGTGCTCTCGCCTCGGACATCACCCCGCTGGCGGATGCGGTGCTGGTTACAGAGACTGATACCAGCAGCCCCACTCTTTACAATAATCTATCCAATTATGCGGTAATGGGCCAAAAAATCTATTTTTCCACAAATGACGGTATATATTCCACCAACGAGTACGGCGAGCCCTGGGTATATGATATGCAAACGGGTACGGCCACTCTGTTGAAAGATATTGCCGCTCAAGGCCCTGCTTACGGCAGTGTCGCCAAATTTTTCACGGTTTCGGGAGGCAAAGTATATTTCCAGGCCCAAGATTACGTAAATGGGACAGAACTCTGGGTGAGCGATGGCATAGCAGGTGGCGATACCCATATGGTTGGTGGAGCTGCCGGCCTTAACCCAACTGGTTCCAGCACCCCGACTTCGCTGATTGATGTTAACAATACGCTCTATTTCCTCGCAAATGACGGAAGCGGACAAACACTCTGGAAAACTGATGGCACCAATACTGTCGAGTATGCGACCGGGACCGCGTACAATCCATATAACGTGTCTGGCATCGGGAGCTTGACCAATGTCAATGGCACGCTTTATTTCGTTGGGACCAGTGCGACCTATGGCGGAGCGGAAGTCTACATGGTGGATGGCACGGGAAATATCGCGTTGGCCGCAAACATCAACACAGCTGCCGGAGCAGGAAGCAATCCTGCAAGCCTGACCGCGGTAGGCAGCATGCTGTACTTGGTCGCGAACGATGGTGGCGGACTGGCCGTCCACCAGATTAACGGCACGACGGATACGGAAATTCCCAATAATCTCAGCATCACGGCCTTCGCGAACCTCACCAACGTAAACGGAACCCTCTTTTTTGCCGGGACTACGGCCGCATCGGGCCAGGAACTCTACCAGGTATCCGGCGGAGCAGAATTACTGGTCCAGAATATTAATGCCAACGGAACCTCAGGAAGCAGCCCTGCAAGCCTGACAGCGGTAGGCAGCACGCTCTATTTTACTGCCAACGACGGGACGGGTGTTACCCTGTGGCAGAGTGACGGCACAACCACAGGAAAAGTCCAGAATTTAACCGGCAATGATGCGGTCACATCCTTCACGAATCTCACAAATATCAGTGGAAAACTCTATTTTACCGGCAGCAGCGTATCCACAGGTTCCGAGCTTTACAAGGTGGAAGCGGGGAACATAGCGTTGGCTCAGGACCTCAACCTAGGTGAGAATCCAACGACCCACGCTGCTCTGGGCAGCAATCCGAAAACCATGACGGATATTGGCGGCGGTAAGATGATTTTCACCGCCAACGACGGGTACACGGGCATTGAGCCTTGGATCTATGACGGCACGAATCCTGCCACATCACTCGACATCAATCATCTCGGCGGCGGCCCGCAGTGGTTGACCAATGTCAATGGCACCCTTTACTTCGCCGCGTCAGACGGGGCTCACGGCCTTGAATTATGGAAATCAGATCCTGTCACCGGCGTCACCAGCATGGTGGCAGACCTCAGTCCGGGGACAGGCAACGGAGTTGTCCCCTATGGTACCGGGAATCCTATGGTTAATGTTAACGGTACCTTGTTTTTCCTGGGAAACAGTTCTACAGGCATGGCTGGCGCCCTCTTCAAGATAGACAATGCCACGGGCCAGCCCGTCCAGGTGAAAGATGTCGCCACTGGTGGCAGTGGCGTCGAGTGGCTTGTCAACTTGACTGCGTTTAACGACACCCTCTACTTCCAAAATTACGACGCGGGGATGTACTATCTGTGGCGCAGTGACGGCACAGCGACCGGCACAGTCGCGGTCACCGACCCGAGCGGAGCAACGATTAGAAACACCTCAACTCCCTATTTCACTAACGTCAATGGGACCCTCTACTTTCAAGGCGGGACGACTGGCTTCACACCAAATGGCGCTGAGCTGTACAAGATAGATGCCAATGGCCATCAAGTTATGGTTCAAGACCTTAATGGACTACCAGGTAGCTACGTAGGCAGCAGCCCCTCATATTTGACTGAGGTGAACGGCACGCTCTATTTCGCTGCTACCGTAAATAATGTCATCAGTCTCTATGAGTATACTCCCACAGATCCCACCCCGACAATAAGCCTTGTTGACAATCCCGGCGGGGTTACAAACGTCCAAAACTTGACAAACGTGAATGGATCCCTGTTCTTTACAAGCACGGCTACCGGCAACACCGGTAAGCTTTTCTACGTTGATGGTGCAGGAACGATTCAGGGTGTCACAATTACGTGTGTCGATCCCAACGACGGTTCCACCATTACTGGCACCTCGCCATTAAGTCTTTACAATTCCAACGGAACTTTGTTCTTTTCCGCTGATTCTACAAAGGGTGCTTCTTCAATTGGGAAAGAGGTTTGGACCTATGACACCGCCACTGATACCATATCTTTGTTGAAAGATATAAATCCGACCAGCAGTAGCGTCTTCACTACCAACACATTTATGCATCTTGATGGATTGACGTACTTCAAGGCCACAGATGGTACGACCGGCGATGAGCTTTGGCAGACCGATGGAACAACCGCCGGGACAGTGAGGATCGGTTCGGCCGGTCAGACGGAGATTTACCCGGGCGCCACGGGCAGCAATCCGGCTAACCTCACGCCGGTAAACACGACCTTGTTTTTTACAGCCCAGGGACTCGGGATCGGGACTGAACTCTGGAAAGTTCAAGGCGCTGCTACCAACGCCATTCCAACCGTCAACGCTGCCATGAACCAGAGTCACACGATCAATGAGGATTCCGGGGCTTTGAACCTCCAGGATATCTTTATTACCGATGGTGACATAGGTGACACCATAACGGCCACGCTAACCCTCAACAATCTAACAGCGGGGGCTCTCTCATCCACCGGCGGCACGTACAATCCCGCAACAGGCATCTGGTCGATGAGCGGCGCGGTGGGAGACGTTAACCTTGCCCTGCAGAACCTCGCATTCACGCCGAACGCGGACTGGAACGGGACGGTCAACGTCTCCACCCACGTGCACGACGCGCATGGCACCGGGCCTGCCAATGGGCTTATCACCATCAATGTCTCCGCGGTGAATGATGGGCCGGTAACCAGTGACCTGGCCCTCACCATTGCGGAGGACAACTCCCTTGTCGTGTCGGGCTGGACGTTCAATGACGCCAAAGATCAGGTGGTAGGCGGATCGACCGCGAACAATCCCGTTTCAGTTCACGTCGCGGATTTGCCGCTTAATGGCACACTTTTCGACAATGGAGTGGCGCTGACAGCACCCGGTGACGTGCCCTGGTCAGACCTCACCGCCGGCTTGACCTTCCGGCCGGATCAGGACTGGAACGGCCTCACATCCTTCGGGTTCACCGTAACGGACGATGGCGGTGCAACGAGCGCCCTGGCAACGGCCAACATAAGCGTCACAGCAGTTAACGATGCGCCGGTAAATACGGTTCCCTTACCGGTGTCGGTGGCTGAGGATGCGCTAACTCCGATCGCCGGCATCCAGATTTCCGATGTGGATGCGGACCCGAACGCGGTGCAGGTAACCCTGAGCGTGTCTAACGGGACATTGCAGGTTAATGGAGCCGTGGCCCCAGCTTTGCAGATTGCAAACAACGGCACGGGCAGCGTTGTGCTGACAGGCACACTGGCGGAGGTTAACGCGACTCTGGGGGCTGTAGCAGGTCTCCAGTATCAGTCTATCTTAAACTACAACGGGCCGGATACCCTGACGGTATCCACCAGTGACCTGGGAGCTACCGGAAGTGGCGGCACGCTGATGGATATCGATCCGGTGGCTATAACGGTAACTCCTGTGGCGGATGCCCCGGTGAATGCGATCACACCGGTCAACGTTCCGGCAAACGCCAGCCCCACGATTCCCTTGATTGCCAGCACCTCGCCTGATGTTATTCCAGGGATCCAAGTGCACGATGGTGATTTGAACGACACTCTGTTCGTGGATATCCAAGCGGGCACCGGCGTGACCGGGCTCAGTTGGGGGAACGGAACGACGTTGGCTCCCCAGTATGTCTTCGCCGGTACCGAGGGGTATCTGAACTCGTTGTTCGCTAACCTCAACGGCCTCAAAGCCCATGTTGCGGCCGGGTTCTCGGGTCCGGCGACCGTCTTGATAACCACTACGGACCTCAGCGGTCTATCGGATACGGACACCTTGACAATCACGTTTGACGGGCCGACCTCTGCTGCACCGCAGATTACTACCGGACAGGTTGCGTACACGGTCTATGAAGACCATGTCGGCCCGGTGAGTCTCGGTTCGTGTGTCAGCGTGACCGATCCAAATAGTGATCCTCTGACAGTGCATCTGACTGTTTCGGCTGGATGGAGCGGGCTGAATGCCACGCCTTTCGGCCTGGCATCGGTGACGCCGGTGGGCGGCGGCACTGTGCTGGACATCAGCGGCTCCATGTCTGACGTGCAGGCTACGCTGTTGACCCTGCAAGGAACCCTGATTACTGATTTCAACGGCACAGCGACCTTTAACGTTACGGTGACGGACAACATCAATCCCATCGTGACTGCGCCGCCCGTGGACGTTCCCGTAATAGCGGTCAATGACGCTCCGGTGAACACGGTTCCGGTATCTGTTGCGGTAGATGAGGACGTGCTGACTCCGATTAGCGGCATCTCGATTTCCGATGTGGATGCGGGTACTAGCCCTGTGCAGGTGACGCTGAGTGTTACCAACGGCACATTGCATGTCAACGGAGCCGTGGCTCCTGGTCTGCTGGTTGCAAACAACGGCACTAACAGTGTTGTGCTGAATGGCACATTGGCGGAGATCAACGCGACTCTGCTTAATGCAACAGGTCTCCAGTACCAGTCAGCATTGGACTACAACGGTCCGGACACCTTAACTGTGGTATCCGATGATCTGGGGGCCTCAGGCACCCCTGGCCCGCTGACGACTGACACCGATCCGGTGGCGATAACCGTGAATGCAGTGAATGATGCCCCGGTGAATACGGTGCCTGTATCGGCTCTGGCAAATACCAATGTGTTGAGTCCGATCACGGGCATCTCGATTGCTGACGTGGATGCAGACCCGAGCGCGGTGCAAGTGACGCTGAGTGTTACCAACGGCACATTGCAGGTGAGTGATGCCGTAGGTGGCGGCTTAGGGGCCGCAGGGATTTCGGGCAACAACTCGGCAAGCGTTGTGCTGACAGGCACATTGGCCGAGATCAACGCGACTCTGGCTAATGCAACGGGTCTGCAGTATCTGTCCGGGCTGGACTATGTGGGAGCGGACACGCTGACTGTTTCGACCAGTGATCAGGGAGCCACAGGAAGCGGTGGAATACAGACGGACAGCGATCCTGTGGCGATTACAGTTAGTGCTGGCGCAGTCAACGACCCGCCTGTCATAACTCTGAGCAATATCGTGCAGCAGACCGATGCCAACGGCGCTGTGATCTTCAATTTGGCAAACGGCAACCTGATCTCAGTCGGGGACCCTGACGCGGGAACCGGCCTACTTCAAGTAACTCTGACCGCAACTAATGGGACCCTGACATTGAATGGAACTGCAAATCTGGATTTCAATTCTCCGGGTGGTGTAGGTGACGGAACCGCGGACGCGACAATGACCTTTACCGGGACGCTCACGGACATCAATGCGGCCCTTGACGGGATGACCTTCAATGGTAATGCGGGTTACGTCGGACTGGCCGAGGTAACGGTAACCGTCAACGATCAGGGCAATACCGGTTCAGGCGGAGCCCAAAGCAGCGCCCCTGGTGTGGTCAACATTTCGGTAGAGCCGTACGATGTATGGTTCCAGGGCTTCGGCCCTGATGCCGGTTGGGATGTTTTCAACTATAGCAACGGAGACACGATTCACACCCATACCTACGTTGTCGGGTGGCGGCATATAGCTTCTACGGGCGCCTGGGAATTCTACAACACGGTTGCCTGGGTGGGCACCGACGCCCTGGGCAACGCCCCGTACGCGGACGGTAACGGTCCGTATGCCACGTGGTTCCTCGACACTGTTCCCGGAGGGGTCTACAACGGGTACGAAGTTTTCATCGGCGACGGAGTGACTCAAATCTCACTGGATCACACGGCTCCGGGAGCCACCATGTGGCAGCAGACAGTTGCCGGAGCCTGGTCTTATTTTGACGGGAGCGCGTGGAACCCGACCGCGGGGTTCAATGTTGAGCCGATGAACGTATGGTTCCACGGGTACGGCCCTGATGCCGGTTGGGACGTTTTCAACTATAGCAACGGAGACACGATTCACACCCATACCTACGTTGTCGGGTGGCGGCATATAGCTTCTACGGGCTCCTGGGAGTACTACAACGGCACAGCTTGGGTGCCTACCACGGGATTGGGCGTAGTAGTCTAGTCCATAGATTCCACTTAGAGCGGATTCGCCTCTTCCCCCTGCAAACTCGCAGGGGGAACGGGGCGTTTTCTCGTTCTGGAGGCAACAGCCAGCCGCCCCGGCCATCCTCCGGAAAACTTTGTGCAGAGTGTTTTTTTGTAATGTGTTGTTTTTAGGAAGGGTGTGGCGGAGAGAGAGGGATTCGAACCCCCGGTGCCACAAGGACACAGTTGATTTCGAGTCAACCCCCTTCGGCCTCTCGGGCATCTCTCCGCCGGCGGTGAGTTCGCGCTGGATGCTCCCCGGTGCCATCCTACAGAACGCCAACCCTCCGCAGTTCATCGGCATCAGCGGCTGTTCTGTCGCAACCCCCTGAAGAACCGTTGCAGGAGTTCCGCAGACTCCTTTTCCATGACTCCTGAGACCACTTCGATTTCGTGGTTGATCCTGGGGTCATGGGAAAAGTCGAACAAACTGCCCACTCCTCCCCAACGATTGTCCCTTGCTCCGAAAACCAGACGCGGCACACGCGCGTGAAGCAGGGCGGCTGCGCACATTATACACGGCTCCAATGTAACATAAAGGGTCGTATGGAGCAATCTCCAGTCACCCAGAGTTTGCGCGGCCTCCCGCAGCGCGATGATCTCCGCGTGTGCGGTCGGGTCCTGCTCCGCCTCGACTCTATTGTACCCGCGGCCTATGATTTCGCCGCCATGAACGACCACCGCTCCGACAGGTGTTTCGCCCTTTTCACCAGCCCTCTGGGCCAGCTGCAAGGCCACCGCCATGAATTGTTCTTCCAGTTTACGGCTTCTTTTCATGGCAATGCCACGCAGCCCAAGTATATGGGAGATAACAACCCACCCTTCCGGCGTGAAATGCTACTGGGGACCCCCTAATTGGCTCTCTGCCCAGGCTATGACTCGTTCGAGGTGTGCCCCGATGCTGGCTCTATCCAGCTCGCAGGATTCCAGAAAGTCATAGCGGAACAAGACCGCATATGGAGTTAAGGTCTCAAGAATGTCCAGATCGGGTGGATTAGGCAGACCATTTTTTCCGAGCACATCTATCAGTTTCCCCAGGTCATGCGTTTTCCGTACTTCAACTCTGTGGTACGCCAGAACAGCCTTCAAGCACTTCTCCACCACTTGTTGAGCATGGAACCCCACAGACTCATCGGAGATAGATTCAACCCTGGTTAGAAGCAGAAAAACCTCGAGATCCCTATATGCAAGGCTCATGAATTTTCTAGCCAAGTCTATCGGTTGCTTCATGCAGAACCGTGCCTTCTTTCAACGCCCAATAGAGCACGCTGCCTGGCAGATGCCCCCAATCCTCGACTTCCTGCTTAGAGACGACAAGCAAATCCACAGATATATTTAGTCCTCTCAGCACGCCTCGGAGCCGAACCATTTCCTGAATTTTATTGTTGACTTCGTCTTCGACCACCAACAAATCAATGTCACTCTCTTCTGTAGCCTGTCCAGTTGCATGAGATCCGAACAGAATTATCAGTATCGGTTCCGCTGTTTGTACCAATCTACGAACGGCTTCTTCTATGGTACTTTGGGCAATCATCAAAAAGATCCTAAATGGGCGTCGGGCCTCTGGTGCAAGCACAGCTCGTGTCAGCTCACCTCAGCACCGCCCCTTGGGCCGCGGAACTGACCTGGGTCGCATACCGAGCCAGGTAGCCGTGGGTTATCGAGGGCGCCGGGGGCTTCCACTTGGAGCGCCGCGTGGCAAGCTCTTCTTCGGATACGTTCAGGTTAATAGTTTTTGCCGGAATGTCTATGGTAATCTCGTCGCCGTCTTGAACCAGGGCAATTGTGCCGCCGTGAGCTGCTTCAGGCGAAACGTGCCCTATCGCGGCGCCTCGAGTGCCTCCACTGAATCGGCCGTCAGTTATAAGAGCAACTGATCGGTCGAGACCCATGCCCGCCAGCGCTGAAGTAGGATTCAGCATTTCTCGCATTCCGGGCCCACCGCGCGGCCCTTCATACCTAATGACAACTATGTCTCCCTGCTGAATGCCTCCCCCTAGTATGGTCTCGACGGCCTTCTCTTCCGAATCAAACACCCTCGCTCTGCCTGTATTCTTGAGCATGGCGGGCGCCACTGCGGACTGCTTTACCACCGCTCCGTCCGGCGCCAGGTTCCCTCGCATAATGGCTATTCCGCCGAATGGGCTGTGAGGATTGTCCAGAGGCCGGATTACCTCGGTGTCATGCACGGCCGCACTTTTGATGTTTTCGCCAAGTTTTTTGCCGGTGACGGTCATTACATCCGGGTTGGCGAGACCTCCGGTGACGAGTTCCTTCAGTACCGCGTGGACCCCTCCTGCCGCGTTAAGGTCCTCCAGATGATGAGGCCCACCTGGGGAAAGCGAGCAAATATGAGGAGTGCGTCTGCTGATTTCGTCGAACAGTTCCAGATCGATCGCTATGGCTGCCTCACGGGCTATGGCCGGAACGTGCAGGACCGTGTTGGTGGAACATCCAAGTGCCATGTCCACGGCTATGGCGTTTCGGAAAGCTTCCGGGGTAGCTATTTGCCTCGGCTTGATGTCCCGTTCCACAAGCTCCATGACCTTCATGCCCGCTTGCTTGGCGAGCCGGATTCGAGCCGCATCCACCGCGGGAATGGTCCCATTACCGGGCAGGCCGAGTCCAAGCGCCTCAGTAAGACAGTTCATGGAATTAGCCGTGAACATACCAGCGCATGACCCGCAACCGGGGCAGGCCTTTTCTTCCAATTCGGCCAACTCTTCCAGGGTCATGTCCTCGGCTTTCACTCTTCCCACAGCCTCGAAAACGGTGATCACGTCGGCTTTCTTGCCCTTGAACCTGCCCGCAAGCATCGGCCCGCCACTGACGACAACCGCGGGTATGTTGAGCCTCAGAGCGGCCATGAGCATTCCGGGGACTACTTTATCGCAGTTCGGGACCAACACCAGGCCGTCAAAAGGATGGGCCACGGACATTATCTCAACGGAGTCTGCAATAAGCTCTCGGCTGGCAAGAGAGTATTTCATCCCCATGTGTCCCATAGCGAGTCCGTCGCAAACCCCGATGGTCGAGAATTCCAGAGGGGTTCCTCCGGCCATTCTGATTCCCGCCTTCACAGCGCCCACAATGAGATCCAGATGAATATGCCCCGGCACCAGTTCATTGGCGGAATTTGCTATCCCGATGAGGGGGCGGGCCATCTCTTCGTCGGTGAGGCCCATGGCTTTCAGAAGCGCTCGGGAAGGCGCTCGAACCAGGCCTGTTTTCAAAATGTCACTTCTCAAAAGGTCCTCCATATCGCAAGTTCTCGAAAGGGTAGGGCCGCAGACTTATTTGGGAAAAAAGGTCTGCGGACAAACCGGAACGAAATAATCCGGTTCGGGCTTGCACAGGGCTCTTCATTGCAGCGAATCAGGCCCCGTCCAGCACGTGATGCTCGTGTTCGACAAACCAAGATTCGGGATTCGTCAGATAGAATTTCATGTCGGCAAGGGATTCGTAGTGTATATGCTCCTCGGCGATCATGCACGAGATGAAGTCCCGCTCGATGGGATCAGTGGCCCTTTCCAGCTCTTCTCCATAGAAATCTATGGCTCCCTGCTCCATGGCCAGGCCGACATCCAGCGCTTCCACATCGCCGCTTTCGGTTTTAACTTTTGGCCCCAGTTTCACCATTCGCTCTCGGAAAAGCTCCTGCAGCTTCTCGTTGGTTCCCTGAAGGGATTTCCATTCTGCGGACCACGCCTTGCCGCTGTGAAGCGAGTCATAGATCATCTTCACCCGTTTTATGTGGATTCCTTCTTCTTCCATAAGGGTTTTGAAGATGTCCTTGCCGAGCTGGTTGGAGCACTTCGAGACTGCGTCTCGATAGAAGTCGCGACCTCTCTGTTCCTTTTCAAGTGCAGTAGCCAACATTGCCATAGATTTTTCCAATTTCCCTGCCATCTTATCCTCCTGTAGTCAATTCGGGCTGCCCGACGCAGCGTCAGCGGCCCCTGTCTTTGATTTACTCGCCACTCGGAGCGGCCGGCATTGTGAATACCCTGGCAGCCAATTCCTGATCTATCATGAAGAGCCCGCTGCCGTCATGGCCTGCAAGTTTTAATTTATGGACCACTTCTTCGGTGGACGCTTCTTCCTCGACCTGCTCGGTGACGAACCATTGCAGGAAAGCGTTGGAAGCATGATCTCTCTCCTCAATGGCAAGATCCACCAAATTATTTATCATACTCGTGACTTTCCGTTCATGGGAATTGGCGTCTTCGAACGCAACAATAGGCGAATCCCAACGGGTCGGCGGGGCCTCCAAAGCGGCCAGCACTACAGTGCCATTGCGTTCGTTGACGAAGTTATAGAACTTCATGGCATGAAGCATCTCTTCTTGGACCTGGCATTTCATCCAGTTGGCGAAGCCCTTGAGGTTGATCGACTCGAAATAGGCCGCCATGGACAAATAGAGGTATGCGGAATACAATTCCCTGTTGATCTGCTCGTTAAAGGCCTGCTGAATTTTGTCGCTTATCATACGTTTTCCCCTTTCTAATTGGCAAGCCGCGTCAGGAACCGGCCGGCACGGAGGTCCTCAAATTCGATGTTAACCGGTTTATAGCATGTGCGCAGGCGGACGCATGGTTTGTCGCTACATACAGACTAACCATTGACTCGATTTTCTGCAATCCTAAACAGAAGGAAAAAATTTAAGGAGCCGTATGCTTCCGTTTGTAAATCAAATAGTAAATTATGGGGACAACCACAAGCGTGAAGCAGGTGGAAGCGAAGATCCCGAAGATAAAAGACCACGCGAGCCCCGAAAAGACCGGGTCCAGTGTGATGACCCATGAGCCGAATATAGCAGCTCCTGCCGTGAGAAGAATGGGGGTGAACCTCACCGCGCCGGACTCTACTATCGCCTGCTTGAGGTCCAGGCCCGCGGCTGTCCGCATGTGAATGAAGTCAATCAATATGATGGAGTTTCTCACGACGATTCCGGCAAGGGCGATCATACCTATCATGCCTGTAGCGGTGAAGAAGATGGAGTCGGGATACCTGCCGACCATCTGCGCCAAAGTCGCGTTCAAAAAAGCGAAGCCGGGTAGAATGCCGATCATCGTAAGGGGTATGGCCACCATAATGACCAGGGGAATTACGAAAGACTGAGTCTGCTGAACCAGTAAGATATAGATCAATATAAGCGCTCCTGCGAACGCGAGTCCCAGGTCGCGGAAGACCTCAAGCGTAATTTTCCATTCTCCTTCGCCGGCCAAATTGACTTTGAATCCTTCCTTGAGAGGGGTCGTCTCCAGCGCCGTTTGTAGATCGAATATGGCCTCCACCGGACTGCGACCGGCCATCTCGCCTGTGACGAAGACCACCCGTTCCATGTTTTTTCTGTATATCGTCTGGTCCACAAGGGTTTCTTGCAAGGCCCCAAGTTCATTAAACGGTATCATGGACCCGTCAGCGGATTTGACACGAATCGGCCCCATATCTTCAACCCGGGAGCGCAGGGACCTTGGAAGGCGGAGATTGATCTCCAGAGGCTTCCTTTCCGAATCATCATGGACCGCGGAGGGAGATTCGCCACCCAGGAAAATTGCCGCGGACTTGGCGATTTCTTCTTCTGTGATCCCATGAAGGCCCGCCTTGGTACGGTCAACGACAAAGTTATATTGCATCTGAGGAGCCTGAACCGAATCATCCACGTCAACCACCATGGTTGTTGACTCCATGATCTTGCGAATCCCCTGGGACTGGGCGATTAATTCGCCGTAAGAGGCCCCTGGCGGCCCATATATTTCAGCGACCAATGTCGAAAACACCGGAGGTCCCGGAGGGACCTCCACTATTTTCACGTTCGCTCCGTTCATTGCGCCGATTCTTTGGATGTCCGGCCTGATTCGGAGGACAATCGCGTGGCTCTGGTATTTCCTTTCATGTTTGTCCAGGAGATTGAGGCGTATGTCCGCGTAATTGCTCCCCCTGCGCAGGTAGTATTGTCTGACCATGCCATTGAAATCTATAGGCGATGCAATTCCCACAAACGACTCAACATCGCGAACCTCGTTGACTGTTGCCAGGTACGATTCCAGATCCGCCACTACCTTGGCGGTCCCTTCAAGCGTTGTGCCTTCCGGCATGTCCACTAGCACCAGGAACTCGTTTTTGTTGTCAAAAGGGAGCATCTTGACGGGCACCAGTTTTACTACCACGAGCAGTACCGAAGCAAATAGAGCGACCACAACTCCGGCAAGGAAAAAGTAGCTCTTACGAGGACTGTCAAGGAACGGGACAATGATTCTTTGATAAGCACGGTAAATAGGGCCCGATTTGAAATCGTAGGGCTTTTCATCGACATCATACGTGCGCTTCAGCGCGTGATACGTCGTCCAAGGGGTCACCGTGAAAGCTATAACCAGAGACATGAGCATGGCTATGGGCACATTCAGGGCCATAGGGCGCATGTAAGGCCCCATCATGCCGGTTATGAAAAATAGTGGAATGAACGACGCTATTACCGCCAGAGTAGCCAAAATAGTCGGCGGACGAACCTCGTCCACCGCTAAGAGGGTTGCATCCAGCGGAGGATGGGTCTTCATTCTGAAGTGGCGGTGGATATTCTCAACGTCAACGATCGGGTCGTCCACGAGTAGGCCGAGGGACAGAATCAGGGCAAAGAGAGTCACCCTGTTTATGGTGTATCCCACGAGCAGATTTGCCATGAGCGTAACTGCCAAGGTCATGGGAACGGCGAGCGCCACGATCATTGCTTCGCGCCACCCGAGCATCACCGTTAGAAGAGCGATAATGCTTATGATAGCAATGCCGAGATGTTTTACCAGTTCGTTGACCTTTTCATCCGCGGTCTTGCCGTAGTCTCTGGTGACGAGGAAGTTGACGTCCGAGGGCACGACGGCTTTCTTGAGTTCAGCCACGCGTTTGACAAGGCCCTCAGCCACCTGAACCGCGTTGGTCCCTTTTCTTTTGGCAACGGCAATCGTAACCTGGTTGTAAGACTTTCCCTGCACAGCGGCTTCCAGTCCGCGGGTTTCCGGGTCACGAGAAGCCCCCGGACCGAAAGTCAGGCGGGTGTAGCTTTCCGGCTCTTCCGGGCCGTCAACGATTTCCGCCAGGTCCCTCAGAAATACAGGGCGTCCTGCATGCACTCCGACCAGAAGCTCCCTGACCTCGTCCACGGACTTTATGAAAGGGCCGGCATCGACCAGTATTTCCCGGTTCAACTGGTCCATGGACCCGGCTCGAAAGTTGACATTGGCCCCTTTGAGGGCCCTCTCAATCTCCAGCGCCGAGATCTGCCTTGAAGCCATTTCCTCAGGGTGGAGGAGCACCTTTACCTGCCGTTTGCGTCCACCGACTACGTAGGCTCGTCCTGTGTCGGGTATGCTCTGAATCCTGTGGAGGAGTTCGTCGGCAACCCGCCTTAATTCATAGTCAGAGTAAATCGAGCTGTACAGCGCAAAAGTGACAATAGGGACATCGTCAATTTCGACCGGCCTGACAACCCATCCGGTTACACCGGGCGGAACCTGATCTACGTAGGACATGATTTTACTGTGAGTTTTCAGGAGGCTGGCAACCCTGTCTTCGCCCACGTAGAACCGAACGGTAACTACGGCCGATCCGGGCCGCGAGGCGGAATAAACATATTCGACCCCGTCGATTTCCCAGAGCTTTCGTTCGAGATTTATGGTTACCAGGTTCTCCACTTCCTGCGCGGACGCGCCGGGAAAGTTGATGAGCACGTCTAACACAGGAACCACTATCTGAGGCTCTTCTTCGCGCGGGGTCAGAACCAGAGCCGCTGCTCCCACAAGAAGAGATGCGATGATAAATATGACCGGCAGCTTGGAAACGAGGAATGCCTCAACAATTCGGCCCGTGAATCCGAGATTATACTTTTCGGAAAGTTTCATGTCCCCCTACCACGATTCAACAATTTAAACGAATGACAGGACAGTCCGATCAGCCCCAATTGACGCCCGGAGGGGGTAGCGGTCGCAAGTTCTTTTCCTCAAATGTTGCTGCCTTGGCTCCCCTAACGCAAAGGGACACTATTATGTCTCCTATAAATGCTCATTTTTTTCATCACAGAAGGTAAATACACCTACAGCCTTCCGAAGGGATTCGAGGTTGGTTTCGGAGATACCGGCTATCTCATAACCGGAAAGCGTAATGCCGGACTTTGAATCGGTTCTCACCCACCTGCAATGTGCTTCCAGCGTAAACGGAAGAATTGCCGCAAACGAATCCGCTTGAATCAAGAAATTCTTTTTGTCGCCAACTTTTGCCCGAACACCGGCAACCTGTATTCCTTTTTCCGTCAGGTCCCTTACATATCCTTCGGACCGCAGATCCCCCAAATCGATAACAGGAAGTCTGACTACGGGATAGCATCGGGCTATGTCTCGCATCTCGTCCAGGTCCGCGGTGTCATCCCCGGGAGGCATCCGGAAGAGAAGTTCCTTTTTGGTGCAGAACTCGGCTTCTATTAGCTTCGTGAAAACACTCATCAACCCCTTCATGGAAAGTTGATATTTATCCATCAAGTCCGAATTGGACATACCGCTTCGGATATCGGTCACAACTTCTTTAGCCGGGATTCTTCGTTTCAAGGCCATTCTGTCGTCCTCCCCGATTCCGATTATTCTACCACACTATCTCGTAATTTTTCTCGACAGATATTGATCTTGGGACCCATTTACTCCCTGTAAGGAAACATAGCAGGCATCCAGCGTGCCGCGGGATTCCCCCGGGCCTCCGGCCGAGATGACCGGCAAGTTGGCGCCAATGGCGGCAGAGTGATTTTTCCCGCGAAAGTGGACGATCACTGCCAAAAAAATGTTGTTCCTCTCTGAATCTGATGTAAACTTGAAGAACCAAAAGGTAGAAAATGACACAACACGAAGCTCAAAAGCCTAAATGGGGCATCTCCCACGAACAAGCCCAGGCCCTTATGGAACAGTTCCTCGAGTCGGAAAGTATGCGAAAGCACTGTCTTGCCTCGGAAGCCATCATGAGGGCGTTGGCTCCGCGATTCGGCGCAGATCCCGAAATGTGGGCACTGGTGGGGCTTCTCCACGACCTTGATTACAATGAAACCCGCGACCGTATGGAACGCCACACCTTGGTGACCGAGCAGATTCTCGTTGAAAGAGGGGTAGACCCGGAGATAGTAGAGGCAATCAAATATCACAACGCAGAGAATCTAGGTCTGACACGCCAAGAGCCCATACATTTCGCACTTACCGCGGCGGAGACGATAACAGGCATGATCTCCGCAACAGCTCTGGTCTATCCGGACAAGAAGGTCGCCTCCGTGGCGCCCAAGTCAGTAAAAAAGAGGATGAAAGCCAAAGAATTCGCTCGTTCCGTTAACAGGGATCACATACTGTTGTGCGAACAGATCGGGATCAGCCTCGATGAATTCATTTCCATAAGTTTGGAGGCCATGTGCGGGATCAGCGACCGTCTGGGGTTGTGATTAACCAGAGGCTGCGACCGATTTGACATACTTCATATTAACGGAATCTCCAAGAAGTCTCCGGAAAGGTCAGGGAGGGCCTCCGGGGAACACGTTTTAATAAAACCCGAACCTTGAATTTTCTCCTGCTCCTTAGTGTGTCAGGTGTTCCGAAGCTTGCCGGAAGAGTTCTTCCTGCTCTTTAGAGCGGGTGAGATAACTTCAACGAGGGCTTTTACGGAAACAATCTTTACAAAAACCTTCAAGTTTGAGCAGAGACCTTCCGCTCCGGAGGATTTATGAAGAATCCTCACTTGCCCAGTATCCGTGATTTCCACGACATCTCCTTGAAACACGTTCACTACTTCAGTGTGCGGATGATATATCCACCTGTTTTTTCGGACAACCGACGCGTTTTTGCTTCAAAAGGTTGAAGTCATCGAGTTGAGTAGATTCGGTCTCGGCGGTTCAAACAATCATTCGTTTATCCAAAGGAGTGAAACGATGGACAGAAGCCGTTTGATGCCGGTCTTGGTTTCGTTGGCCCTGCTCATAACGATGATGGCCACTCCCGGCCAAGCCCAAGAGAAAGGCCGCGAGATCTTGAAAGTCAAGGGCGCCAACGCCATGGCCAGCATCTGCGACAAATGGGCGGCGCAGTTCACTGAGAAAAACCCGAACGTCAGGGTCGTCGTGAGTGGGGGAGGAACTGCGCTCGGATTCGATGCGCTTTTTGACAAATCAGCGGATCTGGTGATGGCATCTCGCAAGATAATCCCCAAGGAGATTCAAACCGGTGCGGTGGCAGACATGTCACCCGCTGAGGTTGAAATCACTCGATCCTGCGTGGCAATCATAACGCACCCCAATAACCCGCTCCGGCAGGTGACTCTGGAACAACTGCGGAAGATCTTGGCCGGAGAGTTGACCCAATGGAGTGAATTGGGTGGGCCCGTTGAACCGATAATCGTGGTCACCACAGACCAGGTCTCAGGCACATCCATCTTCCTTCGCGAAGCGGTTATGGAGAACGACTATTTCTCCTCGGATTCCAAGATTAGGCCCTATTACCATGATATCATTAGAGAAGTGGCGGCCAGAAAACCTTGGGCAATTGCGTACTGTGGCCTGGCCGATGCGGAAAGAGCCGTGGCAAAGAAGTCAATAAAGATCCTGGGGCTCCAGCGGGAAGCCCAGTCCCCTGCCGTGTTACCGTCCGAACAGACCCTTCGGGACAACTCTTATCCCTTGATTCTGCCCCTCTTTTTCTATTGGGACGGTGCGGCACGGTCACCGCTTGTTCAGAGATTTGTCGACTTCTGCAAGGAGAGGAGCAAAGAATCCCGCTAGACAATCCTGGAGCAGAGGATGAAAAGCTGTGCCTTTGAATAATCTGTCGGCATGATGGCGGAAGCTAAGTTGAAGCCGACTCCGCTTCTTTGACCGCGGTCCGTAAGTGGGCGAGGAAGGCCTCACACAATGGCGACAGCCTGCGGTTCCTGCGCTGAACCAGATACAGGGGACGATAGAAGCGAATCCCATCTATTTCCACAGGTTCCAGTGCCCCGTATTGCATGTCGTCTTCCACGGCCTGACGCGACAAAATCGAAACGCCGATTCTTGCCTTTATTCCTTGACGTACCGCTTCAGTGCTCCCCATCTCCGCAACAACAAAAAGACGGGAAGCATCGAAGCCGTGTTCCTCAAGTATTCGCTCCATGACCATCCTGGTCCCTGACCCTCTTTCTCGAAGGATAAAGGGCTCGCCAATCATCTCGTCAGGACTGATGCGCTTCTTACGGGCCCACGGGTGCCCGGAGAACACGGCCAATATCAGCTCATCGGTGAACAGTTCTTCGAGCAAGATTCGGCGATCATTCCATTTGGAGCCGATCATACCGGCCTCCAAATCTCCTTCCAGTACGGCCCGCACTATTTGTGCCGTGTCGGAGATCCGCAATGTCATCTGAATGGCTGGATGAATAGCTTTGAAAGAGCCAATGAACCTTGGAACCACGTACGTTCCCGGAATTGTGCTCGCTCCGAGGGTCAGGTGCCCTGACAGGTTCCCTTTGAATTGCTCGAGAGCCTGGACAGCCTCTTCGCGCAACTGGATGATGTTGCGCGCGTACTGATAAAAAACCCGGCCCGCCGGCGTGGCGAGAACTTCGCGTCCCAGTCGGTCGATCAGCCTCTCTCCAAGCGCCTCTTCCAGAGAACGGATATGCTCGCTGACGGTCGGTTGAGACAATAGCAGAGCCTCAGCGGCCTTGGTGAAGCTCTTCAGTTCGATAACCTTGCACAACACTTCCAAGCGCCGCATATCCATGATGTCTCACCTCTGGGTTCGAAATGTGCTATCTGAAGCGCTACCCCAAAGAACAGCAGGTCTCCTTGTACACCACATCCAGGCCCCTGACTTGCGCTTCCTCCAGGGCTCGATCGGATGGCAGCGCCAGCGAATTGACGCCCGCCTTCACAGCCAGGACATCGAGGGCCCTGCCGTAATGCCCGCGTGGCCTCGCGCAGCCCAAAGACGCCTTGAGATTCGGGAGTTTCAAACGCGCCTCCGCGAGGAAAGCAGCCACCCTGCTCGGTGACGGCACGGAGATGTCACTCATGGGGGTCCCTTTTTTCGGGACCACCACTACCACCACATACTTGTTGAGCGGATATTGTTTCAAGATTTCCAGTGCTGCTTGCTCGCCTCTTTCTTTCCCGTAATAAAGCCCGTACAGTACATGCGGCACGATTTCCAGTTCCGCTGCAGCCAGCGCATCGAGCGTCTCTTGAATGGAACGCACCCCACCGGCCAGGTGATAGACCTCTCGCGCGGTGGCATCGTCTCCTATGACATCCACCAGGGCCTGATCCACGCCCGATTCCTTGAGTGCCGCAGCGGTTTCGCTGTCCACCTGGCCTGAATGCACCGTAATGGTCAGGTCGGTTCGGGCCTTCAGCAAGCGGATGGCCTGAAGGAAGCCCTTCCAGGGCAATCTGCCTTGCTCATCGCAGCCACCCGTGACAAGAAGTCCGAAATCACCTCGGGCCGCGGCTTCCAATCCCAAACGGAGTAGAGATCGCGAATCCTCTGCATGGGGCATGGTCTTGAGCAAAGTGCCCTTGCAGTGCTCGCAATCCAGTTCGCATCGGTTTCCGGTTATGGAAACCGCTCGGTACTTTCCTCGTCTGCCGTTGACCACGAACATCCCCGGAACATGTACGCTGAGACGATTCCCGTGACGGTTCCTCGATTCAAGCCAGGCGCGCTCGCTCAGCAACGACAGTTCCTCTGACTCGAAGCTGTCGCTGGTAGTCCCTTGAGTGAAACCCGCGAGAGGATTATCTGTTCGAGGAATGTTCTTGTTCGGGTTCACTGAAAGCGCTCCCTAGTCTTGTAGCCTTTGAACGCGATCCATGTCCTTTCGCAGACACGGTCAAAGTCTGGTTCATTCCAGCTATCCATCATGACGCGGCGCTTTTTGAGCGCATGATCTATGATTCCGCCGTACCGGCCCTTGGTCTCAGCCTCGTAATCGGCCAAAGGCTGGCGGCTGCCACTCTTGATGGCCTCCGCGACGGCTTGTCCGGCCTGCCTGCCGGAGAAAACCGCCTGCGGAATTCCCGCACCGGTAATGGGATGAGTCAGGCCTGCCGCGTCACCACAAAAGACGACATTCCCAACTACTAGGGAATCCCTGACGCCGGACACCGGTATTACTCCGCCTGAACGGGCCAGTTGCCCCGGCCGGATCAGTCCTGCGCCGCCCAGGTAGCTCAAAAATTGGGCGAGAATCCGGCCGGTATCAGGGCATTCGCGAGGATCAACACCAACACCCACGTTGGCGGTTTTTCCTTTGGGAAAGACCCAGCCGTATCCGCCGACAATAGATCGATCCAGAAAAATGTAGGTCCTATCAGAGACTCCACAAAAAGGGGCCTCCACCTGAAGCCCGCGGAGAAAGCTCGCCTGCTTAAGGCCCAGGGCTCGGGCAACCGTTGACAAAGCTCCGTCCGCGGCTATTACGAAACGAGGACGGAATTTCATTTCCTCCTGGCCCGAACCGGCAAACCAGTCTTGGTTTTCCTTTCGCAACAGTCGAGTTGAACACAACACGGTTGCACCGGCTGCTACGGCCTCTCGTGCGAGGTCGCGGTCGAAGCGCACTCGATCGATCAAGAACCCTGGGGACGCGACCAGTTTTGTCTTATGACTGTCCTGTCCGACACCTTCGATCGTCCGGGTTTCCATCGAATCCACACGATGAATCACTGAAGACTGGTCCATATCGAACTCGACAAAGAGCCGTTCCGGGACGAATTCGCCACAGTGAGGCTGCTCGCCGATTCTGACTTTGGCATCTATCAATACGGTGGACATTCCTGCACGAGCAGCGGTGGACGCAGCGCATGAACCGGCCGGACCGGCCCCGATCACAAGTATGTCGCAAAGGAATTCAACCGACATTGAGACGCCTGATTGTTTTTTCGATCAAAGGCAGATTCAGAAAGGTCTTGTTGTCAAAATTGCCTCTGTACGCGTCCATTCCCTTACCCAAATCGTAACAGGTTGTGGAATCGAGATTTACCAACACCCCGCGGGCATTGACTCGCTCCATCTCACGCTGGTGTTTGGAATAGAAAGCTTCGCAGCAAGAGCCCACGTAGACACCGTCTTCGCCCGCGCACTTGTTGTGCAAAACCTCCATGAGATGTTCGAAGCTTTGCACGGTAACGGGATCCATGTTGAAGGAGCGTGCAAGCGCGAAGCACTCCCCGATCTCGCAGGATCCACACTCGTCACACCCCGCGACCCTTCGATAAGCGCAAGCCAGGCTCTTGGAGCAGTAGGGAAGGAGCAACCATCTGGGTCTGTGCCTCCTCAATTGCTCTGGCGACAGGTTGAGCAGGAAAAGTTCGTTGATTTCCGTCCGGGTAAAATCCTCGCGCATCAAAAGCAGCCGTTCACCTGCGGAGGCTATGGCCTGTGCCACAGTCTCGCAGTCGATTCCGATAATCTTCCCATCATATTGGTCCAAAAAAGACCTCACAGACTCTTCAAGCTGAGTTCTCTCGGCGCGCACACCGACAAGAGCCGCTTCCAAATCGTTCACGAGCCGTGTGGGAACGGCAAAAAAATCTCCGGCAATCAAGGCCTGCCGAATTCGTCGGCCTCCAGGGGCCAGCCACAGATGCACCCTCAAGGTTCCAGCTTCGGTCTGGGTGATAGACCGGATCGGCTCCCCTTCATCTTGTGGCCGAGACCGTGCCGCAATCCACCCAGGGCTCTGGAAGTAGCTCAGTTCTTCATTCAAGCGTGTCTTTTCCAGATCGGTCAGGTCTCCGGGAATAAGCTCGATTTGTAGTTGATCTGAGAACTCTTTAGCGATGACTTGTTTGATTGTCTGAATATCCGGGGTGGGTTTAAGCAAGTCCGAAAGGAAACATATCCTTTCCATCAAAGATTCGATTTCTCGCTTTTTCAATTTCTCCACGGGCACTCGCAGGGCCTTGAGAAAGAACTCAATCTCGTTCTCGACGAGCAGCGTGCCTTGAAACATGTACCCGCCGGAAACCGTGGTTCCGCCGGTGCCGGAGATTTTGCGCCCGTTGATTTCGATGTCGTTGCGGGGCCGGAAGCGGGCAGGGACGCCCAAACGAGAGATCGCGGACGCTGCTGCCATGCAAATTCGGTTGAGTATCTTTTCGTAATTCCCATGAAACGGCGCAGAGCCGGGTCTGCCGAACAACTCCCACCCGAGGGCGGATTCCTGGAACAGGATGGCACCGCCACCAGTATGCCTCCTGCTCATGTCAATGCCATGAGACTCACAGAAATCCCTCCTTATTTCCTGGTGGATATCTTGGTGGTAACCCACAAGCGCGGCAGCAGGCTTGAATTGTAAGAAGCGAATTGTCGGCGGCGAGGTCCGGGACGCGACTTCTTCGAGTATGATCTTGTCAAGGGCCATGTTGGCCGCGGCAGACAGACTTCCCGTGTCTAACAAACGGAATGCTTGCAACTGGCTTCACCTTTGACGCGCGTGCAAACCTGAACAATCTGCAATGCTACTCGTTGGGAATTGTGGTGGCATGCGGTCGCTCTTTCAAGGCATGGTTTGCTTGGGCACGGCACGCCGTACCCCTCTAGCCGGCTTCAGCGGATCATCTTATTGCGAGAACACGGCGTGCCGTATCCATTAGGGATTTGCCGCAAGACCCGATGCGCTTCAGTCCAAAAGAAGAATTGCGGGAATAACTCCTGACTATCGTTTGTCGACTCTATCCGGAACCACATTAACCCTTACAGCCAAGTGACAATGTAGGTGCAGGATTCATCCCCTTTTCCCCGACATGGTTGAGAGTCATCGTGTCTGACTAGGACATCATAGGACCCTGGCAACTTGAACCTCTTGGCAAACCCCTCGATGACCCCTCGATCGAACGAACAGGGATACGGGTTGGGACAGGTCATTGTTGCCTTCCCTAACCCCACCTCCGTTCCGAGAAGCTTGTAATCATAGCGTCCTATCTCACCGCCTCGGTGGTTCATGTGATAGGCTACGTCTATGGACGCCAAGCACTTCTGCAAGTCATCTATGCCGGGAGGCAGCGCTGCATGAAGGGCAATCTGTTCCCCGATGCGGAAAAGCATTTGTGTGGAGAAGGATTGGGAAATCTGCTTCATAGCATCGAGAAAATTCTGAAGGGCATAGAATTGGTTAGGTTTTGGGTCTGACAGTCCGTGCTGCTCCAGGATGCGGAGACCGGACGATCTAAATTCTTGAGGGAAGGCGGCGAGAAACGCCATCAGCACCTCGCCGGCCACTTCTACTGCGGGTGACAACGATTTGAATTCAGCCATTGTGTTTTGCTTCCTATTTGATATCTCATCTACAGAGTCAGAGTGGTCTCCAACAAGAATCTCCCCGGCAAATTCCCGCTCTCAAGGAAAGACGGTGTCAGGCGGGGAAGCGCTTAATCCTAGGCTCCGCGTGGATCGGCCCGTCAAGCAGACCAAGCGCGGCTTCTCGCACTCCTTCTGACAGAGTGGGATGCGGATGAATTGCCTCGGCAACGTCCGAAGCCGAGAATCCCTTCTTCAGAGCCAAAGTCATTTCCACGATCAATTCTGACGCTTGCGGCCCGAGGAAATGAGCGCCGATCAACCTGCCGGTGTCGGAGTCCTCGATCAGTTTGAGCCACCCCCGGTGTTCGCCGAGGGCTTGAGCCTTGCCATTGTTCGCGAGCGAAAACATACTTGTGCGGAACGAGCGTCCGGCTTGCTTGGCCTCCTCTTCGGTAAACCCTACCCAGGCGATTTGCGGATTGGTGAATATGCAAGAAGGCACAATACCATCGTTCAGGGGGTTGTCGCGGTCCGCGACGTTTTCCGCTACAATTTCCCCATGGTATGACGCCAGGTGCGCGAGCATTTTCCCTCCGACAACATCCCCCGCCGCGTATATCCCTTCAACCGAAGTACGAAGGAATCGATCCACCTCCAGAGATCCGCCTTGCACACGAAGCCCCATTTCTACCGCGCCGCATCCATCTAAATTGGGTCGGCGACCCGTTGCCAGCAGAACCATGTCCGCTGTTACGCTCTTCTCTTTGCCTTTCTTCTCGTACACCACCTGGAGGGAAGTCCCCTGCTCCCGGATACCATGAACCTGCACGCCGGCCTCGGATGTGACACCTCTGCCCGGCAGGAAGCTCGCATACCTTCGAGCCAGTTCCGCATCCACGTTGCTGAGGATCCTGTCCAACGCCTCCAGGACCGTGACCTTGGTTCCCAGGACGGAGAATATGTCTGCAAACTCCTGTCCGATGATGCCACCGCCGATGATCACTAGATTGTCCGGGATCTTGCGGACATTCAGCATTTCCCTGGTAGTCAAAACGCCGGGCGAATCCACTCCGGGAATGGGCGGCCTCCACGAACGGGCGCCGGTAGCGACTACTACGTTCCGAGCACGGATGACTTCTCCAGTGTCAAGCAGGGCGGTTCCGGGGTCGAGGATCTTTCCCGCGGCCCTGAACAGGGCTACTCCTGAGGATTCCAGGAGCTTTTCCAGATTGGAACGCACCCTTTCAACCACATCGTCTTTGCGTTTGACCATCCGTGAAAAATCGACTCTAGGTTCCCTGTCGAGGACCCCGCCCCGAACTGCACGGCGGACCCAATGCAAGCCCTCCACATCTGCCAGGAGCGACTTTGTGGGAATGCACCCGCGGTTAAGGCAACACCCCCCGATCCTTTCCATTTCGACAAGAGCAACCTGGAGCCCTAACTGTCGGCCGCGAAGGGCGGCAACGTAGCCCGCGGGACCGCCGCCAATGACTGCCATGTCGTATTTCTCAGTCATTTCGGCAAATCACGCTATCCTTCAGAGACTTGTGTTCGCGCCTTTTCCGATGAATTGACAGGCGGAAATAGAACCTGGAGGTTGACCTGCAAACCTGGTTTCACGACCACATCCGGCTGATTGACTATGCCCTACGGCCTAAGGAGACCTTCGGGCAGCGGCATGGTGTCAAGGGCTTTGGCCACCTTATCAGTGATGTCCCCAACATCCTTTGAATAAATAATGGTTTCGCTCGCCAGAACGACCGTGTACCCTTCTTCATTGGCTATTTTGGCCACAGCTTCCTGGATTTGGCTGTTGATCACATTCTGTGCAGATTTTTGCTTGAAGTTTATCTTGACCTTTGCCGTCTCCTGCTCGGAACGCAAGTCTTCCTTTATTTTCTTCAAATCGGCTTCGAGTTTTTCTTTTTCTTCCTTTGAAAGCTTATCTTGGCCTTCTTTAAGTTGCTGCTCGACCTTGCCGATTTCCGTGGACAGAACGTTCATTTTTGTCACGGAATCCGTCTGCATCTTCTTCACTTCTTCTATAATGACCTTGACCTTGGTAGACTGATTGAACACCTTCTGCAAGTTGAGTTGAGCGAGCTTGACCTCCGCAGCCGCCGAAAAACCGCACAACAATAGCGACAGCAGAAATGCGGCTACCAGGGCATGCGCCGTCGCTACAAATCCGGGAATTCTCATTTGACGATCCTTTCTGTAAACCTTTGGAATAAAAATAGCGGAAAGCCAGTTCCAAGTCACTGGCAATCAATATAGGGTTCCCTTACCTCATGTCAACTGACCGTGGCCTCTCCTTTTGAAAGGACGGCGTGGCCTGACGATCTGGGGTCTTCGGACAGCCAAGCGGACTTAAGGGCGCTTTCGAACTGTGGTAAAAAGTGGTACCGATAAAATCGGCCTGCTTATGCCTCAAGCTGCAAAACTCTCTGCTTCAGCCATTTGGCGTGCCGCATTTCGTCGAAGAGCTGCTCTTCCAGCATTTCCAGGGTTATCAAATCGCCCTCTACGTCCGCTACCATCTCGGCGTACGCCTTTATGGCGTTTTGTTCACCTTCCAGTTCGAGCTTCACCATGGCAGGCGTCCCCTGGCCTTTGCTGATTTGTCCCATCTCTCTCCCTTTAGCGGAAGCTTCTCCGCCCGGTTGGACAGGCATCCCTCCCAGTTCGATTATCCTGGTCGTCAAGCTGACTGCATGGGCATGCTCCGCAGGGATGATGGCCCTGACACCTGCCACGATTTCTTCCTCCGGTATGGCGTCCGCATGTATGCGATAGTATTCCAGCGCCATTAGTTCCCCCTCCAGGAGCTTGTTCAAGCGACGGATTAGATCTTCAGGATTCATCAGCTCCTCTCCTCTTGGGACCGGCCTTCGGAAACAAATAGTACCGGTATGGTGGATCGTCTCCGCACTTTTTCTTCAATGTTGCCGAAGAAGAAATTGCCAATGGGAGATCGTTCGCGGTTGGTCAAGGCAATTAGATCAAAGTCTTTTTCACGGGCATATCTCACGATTGCCTGCGCTTCGGGCTCTTCCACAATCAAGAACTCGGTGACGACTTCAACCCCCTGCCTGCGCAACGATTCTTCAAGCTTCGGGAGATAGGCCTCGGCTCGCAACCTGGCTCTGTAACCGGACGACCCATCCTCCATCTGCATTTGTCTTTCGAACGGATCATCGGCCTTTGCCAATCGATAAACGAGAATCAAGGTAAGCGACGACTTGAATTCGAGCGCCAGAGTTTTGACATGCTCGATGACCACTTCGTCGTTTTTCGATCCATCCAAAGGGATCAGTATTTTCTTGTACATGGCAACCTCTCGTGGGTTCGAGGCCCCGTAGGAACGGCCATCGGGTTACCTTGACGCATTGCCGAAATTAATTCAAGGACTTTTGCCCGAGCCGGCCGTAACCTTTCTTTTCCGGGTGGGGAAAGGCTGTCATTGCGGCCCCGCGGGATGGCGGGGGAAAAATCTCCGCCTTTATAGCAGGTGTCAAAATTGATGTCCGCTAACCAGCGAGGATGTTTCTTGCGGTAATTTGCTGACATCAGGTGATTTACTTGTAGTGGGTGCCACCGCTGGCTTGTCCAGTCCCGCGGTGGCGGGACACCCAAGCGACCATCTGTAATTTTTCGGGGACGGATGAAAAACGACAAAGATTTTGACAAGCGACATATGCGTTGAGGATGCTTTGTCTGTTAACTCCTTGCAACGGCGGAGCACCGACAATTCGCCCACTTAACGGAACGTTTGCAAGCGACAGCTGTCCCTTCCTCCGGCAAGCACTTGCCACAGAACCGCGGCAAGAATATAATTTGACACAAGGAGATGTTTCATGACCCCGATTCACATCGAAGTAGTGGTTCCCCTCATAACCGCGTTAGAGTTCAGGTGCAGCAGGTGCGGCCCGATCTTTGAAGGACTTGATGTGCAGAAACATTACCGCGATTCCTGCGAAGACGATTATCCTGAAGACTGGAAGCAGGACCTAGCCAGATTGGGCGATTGTCTTCAAAAAATATCCGAGACTTACAAGCACCGCGTTCGTATCAAGATAATAGACGCTCAGTCTCCGCTCGGATTGTGGAAGCAACTTCGCCATCGTGTTTCGGGGACGCCTGCGTTTGTTGTGGATGGCAAAGACGTCTGCGTAGGTTGGAATATCGACCGGCTGGAGGAGTTGGTAGACGCCCGGATCGATGAAGCTTCCCGCCAAATAGCTGCCAGGCTGCACCGGGGTTCGTGACCTCCCCATAGTCTCATACTAGTTCGCTTTCAAACAGTAAAAGACAGGTGGAAGCAAAATCCGCACTGACCTGGGGCACCAGGTCAGTGGCACCCAAGATCGCATCACCTTCGCGCTGTGGGTGCGACGGACCTGAGCTTGGTCAGGTCCGTGCATGATTGGGTCGAATGTTAATTGTTTGACCACGCAATGTCATCAGGCATTCCGAGCGCTTGGCCGCTAGCCGCTCTTTACCGCTGTTTCTATTCTAATGCCGTATTTTTCGATTTTAGCCAGGAGAGTGGGCCGCGAGAGGCCGAGGAGTTTGGCTGCCTGGGACCGATTGCCTCCTGTAAGGTTAAGGGCCTCGGTGATCAGCAAACCTGAAAACCGGTCAACTACGTCGCTGAAGACCTTGTCTCCCGGCTCTGAAGAAAGTGCCCGGCGAAGCCACTGACGAACGGATTCGTCGTCACGGTCGCTTCTGACGGCTTTCCCCGCACTCTCGCCTCGGATAGCTTGAGACATCTCGTCGCCGTTGATTGGCGCCCCTCGGCTAAAAATCAACGCTTTCTGAATGGTATTGCCCAGTTCTCGGACATTGCCGGGCCATGGATAGTTGTTCATGATGGTTCGGGCTTCGTCGGTTATTCCCGGGCTCTCCATGGTCATCTCTTTGGCAAAACGGCCCAGGAAGTACTCTGCCAACATCACGATGTCGCCGGAGCGCTCCCTTAGTGGAGGGAGCCTAAGCGTAACCACCTTGAGCCGATAGTAAAGGTCTTCCCGGAATCGTCCTTCGGCAAGCGCGGCTTCCAAATCGCGGTTTGTGGCCGCGATGACCCGCACGTCTACAGGGATGGGGGAGCGGCCGCCAAGGCGCTCTATGCTTTTTTCCTGGAGGAGACGAAGGATCTTGGCCTGGATGCTGAACGGCATGTCACCGATCTCGTCGAGAAACACTGTGCCGCCGTGAGCCTGTTCAATCTTGCCTACCCGGCGATTAACGGCCCCGGTGAAGGCCCCTTTCTCATAACCGAAAAGCTCGCTTTCAAGTAGCGTTTCCGGGATGGCAACGCAATTGATTACCAGAAAGGGCTTTTCCGATCGTATACTGTGCTGGTATATGGCCCGTGCCACAAGCTCTTTCCCGGTTCCGGATTCCCCGCGAATGAGCACTGTGGCGTCCGTCGAAGCGACGCGTCCTATGGCTTTGTATACCTCCTGCATCGACTTGCTGCGTCCGAAAATTACATCGGTGGAATCCGCCTCTGTGGCAACATCCAGCCCAACGCGTGAGCGCATGAAACGCCCCGCTTCGAGTCCTTTCTCGATCGTCGACAGCATCTCCGGTATATCAAACGGCTTTAGCACGTAGTCGAAAGCGCCCATCTTAGTGGCTTCGATAGCTGTGTCTGTGCTCCCGTACGCGGTCATCACTATGACCGGCAGCCTGGGCTCGATCTCATGCATGGCCTGAAAGGCCTGGAGACCGTCCATTCCCGGGAGCCTCACGTCCATGATGACTAAATCCGGGACACTGCTGCGAACCAATTCCAGTCCCCCTTCGCCGGTGGGTGACGTGCGGACCACGTGTCCCTCCGCTGTCAGAAGTTTCTCGAAGCTGTGCCTTAATTGTGCGTCATCGTCTACTATCAGGATGGTTGCCACGTCTGCTCCTCCCCTGCCGGCAGCGTAATTATGAAGGCGGCCCCTTCGCCCTCCCGAGACTTGAGGTCAAGCCAACCGCCGTGCTCTTCCACAATTCTTGTGGCAATACTGAGCCCCAGCCCGGTGCCTTCTTCCTTGGTGCTAAAAAACGGTTGAAAAAGCTTTGCCTGAATGGACTCCGGAACCCCCGGCCCGTTGTCGCTCACACGTATTATGACCACCGGACCGAGATTCTCGGCTTGGCTCTGCCGCTCCTCGATTGTGATTTCTCCGCCGTTTACCATGGCCTCACAGGCGTTAACTATCAGGTTTACGAGAACCTCCTTCAACTGGTCCGGATCGGCCAAAATTTCCGGAAGCCGGCCATCTCTTTTCACTTCCACCCTCACATCATACGATTCGAGCCGGTGGTGGAGAAGCTGAATCGCCATGTCCACCGCGTCTGAAGGGCTGACCTTTTGCATCTTCAGCTTCGGAGGCCGGGAGAATTCCAAGAAGTTCCCGACGATAGTATCAATGTGGCGGATCTCCTCCGTGATGACCTCGAAATCTTCTTTCTGGCTTGAGGACAAGGCCAACGAACGCTCCATCGAGAAGAGTCGCATTTTAACCGAAGTGAGGGGGTTGCGTACGCTGTGGGCCACGCCGGCAGCCAATTTGCCCACAAGGGCCCACTTTTCCGCCTGTTGGAGATGCTCTCGGCTCCATTTCAGCTTGCTTTTCGTCTGATCCACGTCTGCGATTAGATTATGAAAACGCAAACTCAGCGCTGCCACCTCATCCCCGGCCCCCACATCGCTTTTCGGCGTGCTGGTTTCCAGGGCCAATTGGCGGATGGGCCCCAAAATCTGATTGAGCAACGTGTACGCGAGAACCACGGCCAGCACTATGACGCTGAAAAGCGCCACCAAAGCCAAAAGGTTTATCAATTGCGCACGCGCCTTCATGCTGTCGCGGGCCGAGGCTAGTCTGGCTTGCTGTTTGTCTTTATACTCATTACAGAGTTCAATAATGTTGAGAAACTGGAAACGTACCTTCTTATGCAGCGCGAATCCGGCTTCCTTTTTGCCTTCTTTGTACAAGGCAACTACTTCTGCTCTGGAAATCGAGTACCGCACGTAGTTTGCTTCGATTTGATTGATTATATCTCTTTCTTGAGGAGTGTCGGCGGTCATCCTGGCCCTTTTAAGCCAATCTTCAAACTGGTGGTGGTGTTTTTCCAGTTGCTCCAGCCACATGGGATCGGAGTCTTGAAAATAATATGACACGAAGCCTTTCTGCATGCATATGGCGTTTTCCAACTCCTGGGCCGCCTGAAGCGCCACCAGTCCGGAGTCCGTCACTCTGGTGACAAACTTGTCCATCAAGTACCCGTAAAAGATAGACACCAGTCCGCCTCCCACTGTCACAAGGACCAGAGCTGACAGTGCGAGGAGAATCCGGGTACGCAAGCTTATCCGCTTCCACATCGCGGGTGCCTCCACATCCCAAGTTGTTAACGGGATTCCAACAAGCCACACTACCCTTCAACAGGATCAGAGTCAATATTCGCAACTGCTCCGTGGGCCTGTATGCCATGCGCCCTCATATGGGTAACATCGGGAAGATGGGTCGCTGCCTTCGCCGGCCTCACTCAATGTTACTTGTTTGACCGTACATTCGGTGTTAAAGGCAGTGTGTGGTCGTCCCGGCAAGCCGAGCGGTATTTCCATCCCGTTTCATCCACCGCGGAATGTCCGCGGAGGGAACGGACGTCTTTACTGCCCCCGGGGTCTTGACACGTTGTAAAAAACGCTGACACGCACAGGCCTGGGTTCGAGGCCGCAGCACCCTGTTTGCAACGTGCTTTCAGACGAGGAAGGTGTGAACGAAACAATTATGCACGTGCGGTCTCCGTGCAGATAACCTGCTTGAAACAACATTTCTGATCCTGCACCCACAGCGAACTTGCCTTGGAGGACAATCCATCTCTCCGACGGCTCAGTCTAATGGCATGGCAGTTGCTTCAGAGTATTATAAGTCAGAGGCGACATGGCCCGAACGGAAAAGGAGAAGGGAAATGTTAGTGAAATACTGGATGAACAAAGACGTGGTCCCGATAGACATCAGTGCTTCCATGCAGGACGCCATCACCTCGATGAAGGACAAGCAGATTGCCCTGCTGCCCGTACTCAAGGGAGGAGATCTCGTAGGCGTGATTACGGATCGGGATCTGAAGAGGGCCTCCGCTTCGGACGCAACGACGCTGGACGTTCATGAGCTGGGTTACCTGCTCTCAAAAATCCAGGTCGGGGACATAATGACAAAAAACCCGATTACCGTCCCGCCTGACTTTACATTGGAAGAGACCGCGTCAGTTCTCCTCCAAAACAGGATCTCAGGCGCTCCGGTATTGGATGCAAACGGCGCCGTGGTGGGGATAATCACTCAGGCGGACCTCTTCAGGGCCTTAATCTCTCTCACCGGCCTGGAGAAGCGAGGGGTACAATTCGCCTTTCAGGTCGACGACCGGCCAGGCTCCATCAAGGACGTCACAGACATCATACGAGAGTACGCGGGGCGTCTTGTGAGTATTCTGACCTCTTATGAGCGGGCGACGCCAGGTTTTCGCCGCTTATACTTGCGGGTGTTCGGGCTCGATCGCCGAAAGCTGCCTAAATTACTGGACGCGTTGCGAGACAAGGCACCCATCCTGTACATGGTGGACCATCGGGATGGCACGCGGGAGGAATTCATAGAAGCCGACCGCACATGATGAACTTGGCGTTGCGGTGATCTGCAAGGTAATCGTTCACCGGGCTTCCACGCCTGGGCGTGGTGCGCCCGGTGGGGATGGAGGGGGAGACCATCTCTCCCTCCAAGCCTCCCCCATCGTGATTCTAAGGCCTTAAGACCGTCCCGGTGAACGGTTACTCTGCAAGTGACCGGTCTTGATCAAAATGATTCCACAATTTGAAGCCGCTTTCATCCGGCATCCAATGGGTGAAGGTTATTGCCTGGGCGCCGCTGCCGGCAAAGCCGGCCGCGGCGCGCCCCAGAGGCAAGTCCCGGAGTTTTAGACTTTTCCTATGAAAGACCGCCGGACAGTCACAGGCCAATCCCTCCATTGTTTACGGCAACCCGGACAATGCGCTTTCAGCCCAGCTTGCACGAGTCCCAAAGTCGGTCAGGGCCCCCTTCTTCTCCTCCTTGGTCTCCCTTCTCATCGTCCTTTTCGTCCTCGACGTCATCGTCTTTGGGCTCGGCACTAGCCCTTTTTGGGCCCTTATCCTGATTGTTATTGCTTCCATTCCTGCCGGCCTTGATTTTGTCCCAGTCGACATCTCGAAGGTCAAGGTCTCCGTCCACATTTGGGATCAGGGAGTCTCCACTCTTTGCATCAGCGATTAAGAGTGCTGAAAAGGCCGGGTAGAGTGATGCCTGGGGAACATAGGGGCGTGGGTGCGGATTTCCAACGGTCAGAGGACGATCCAAGCAGCCCTGTGGGCCTATAACAGAGATTATATCGGTGTCCGAGTGCGCGGCCATTGCCGCCAGCGGGATCACGATCAGTAAGAAAACCGCCATTGTTTTCATTTTTGCAGCCTCCGCTCCATCGGCGCTCAAAGTCTACTTGAAGCGCCTTTACAAGACTCGAAATCGAGAAGTTTTTGTTGTTTAGAAGGAAAATCTCAAATTAAACTGCCCGCCCAATACCGGGTCGATCCTTCTGTCAGGTCTCGTGCCGAAGAAGTTCCCGGCCACGCCTGTCTCCCAACCGGGGACCGACCTGTCTACGCACGCATAATTGAACCATTTGCCCGGCTGCCAATAAGCCACCAGCCCCCCGGCTGTACAACCCTCCAGGAGCTTCCAGTCCAATCCCGCATCGATCTCGTACCCCAGGGAGGTATCCGGAATATTCGGAGACGCGGGGTACCTGTTGAAATTGAAATTCAGGTTCCCGTCGGGCACCAGGCTGAAAGATCCAAGGCCCGCGTTGGGGCCTATACAACCCCAGCTGTAACCGTTGGAGGTACGATTTGCATAGGTGAAGGTACCGAAAAGGTTGAGATTGGATGCCACGGCATAGTCGAGCCTTGCGGCCAGAACAAAAGCGTCACGTAAGAACCCGTTCCCGTTGAGATTATACGCGTTGAGCCCACCTCCGTAATTGTACCCGAGCATGTACGAGTAAGGCCTGAATACGTCAAAGTTGCCCAGATGATTGTCATAGAGGGGGTGTCTGACAAACAGGGCCGGCTGCTTGCCTATGATTATGCCCGCTCTCCTGTCCGGACCGGGGAGCCTGGAAAGGAGGAGGCTCAGCTTAGCAGGACCTGATATGACCCCCATTTCAATCATGTACCGCCATTGCTCCACATAGGAAGGATTGGGAATAAAACCGCCGGGGGGCTGAAATACCACGGCAGGGTTCAAGTCGCCGCTCCACCTGTCGGTCCAGTACGCCCAGGCAGCCTCACTATTGAGGAAAAACCGGCCGTTGTTGTACTTGAAAAACGCTGTACCGTGGAAGATTTCCGAGTCCTGGGCCACCAAGGGGAAGACAGGCGGATTGAGAGGATCTATTAACAACGCTTCCGGACCTATGTGATACCCTCCGTACGATCCGAGTACCCCTGCTGTTATAGGACCCTGGGAATAGGTCATGAACAGGAGAAAGTCCTTGGAAAAGGTACCGCTCGAGTCCGCGCGGCTGAAGTACTGTCCGTTTGCCACGGTAAGGGGAACGGTCAACGGATATATGGGCAGATTGAAATAGTCGTCCCCTCCGAACAAGACAAAGGTCGAGTTTGCAGCCGACCTTATTGACGCGATGCTGGATGTACCCACAAACCTGTACGGAGAGTACGCGATCCCGATGTCCAGCGGACCGAAAGGGGCCACCAGGGCCATCGATTCGGTCGTGGCCGCATCTTCTCCGTCGTACTGGAGCCCTGTGCCGAAGGACCAGGGCCTCTTGCCTATGGCCAAAATCCCTATGGGCAATTGCGCTGTGGCCCAGAACATGGTCCACTGGCCCTCGCTGAACGCGCGGTTAACCCCGGGAGACTCGTACGTGTGGTAATCCGGGGCATTGAAATCATTGAAAGTGCCCAGGCGGTACTTGGCAGAGAGCCTTATGGCCTCGTTTATCCTGATCTTGGGGAGAAACTCCACGTTGAAGTACGACCAGTTCGCCTTTGCTCCGGTAGTAATATTGGTGTCGAACTGGCCACCGTTCCAGAAATTCAGGTTCCCGGCCCTGGTACCAACACCGTTGTCCACGTTGTAAAGGCCCAAAAAACCCTTGGTACCCTGCTGGCTATACCACTCGTGGGTCCAACTGAACGCTCCCTCCAACTGGAATTCCCAGGCCTGCGCCGCGGGGCCGGAGAAACACAGGTATACAGCCAGGAATACCGCCGAAAGGAGACCCTTAACCTCTCGCATGTTCCCTCCTCCCAGAAATAGTGTGCTACTCAAGTTAAAAAGATATGCTGATAATAGCACACAATTGAAAAACGTGCCAAGAAGAACTCTTTAAATTGTTTTCAAGCTTCCGAGTAGCCGGTCGGAGCAGTGGCCAGGGTCACGCGGGCCTACTCGAAATTAGAGAAAGCCTTTTTCATGTGATCAATCCAGACGTCCACAACCTCGGGGATCTCTGCCGTCCCTTTCAGGATGCATTCGACTTCCATCCCGTTCTTCCTGAGAATCGACCTCCAGCTATCCTGCTCGTCCCCGCACATGTCGTTCCTGGCGTGGTCTCCGGCCACTGACATGAGAGGCGCGAGGTAGACTTTTTTGGTGCTTTTTTTCTTGAGTTCTGGAAGAAATTCCTCGATCTTCGGCTGGCCCTCGACTGTTCCTACATACACGTTCGGATCAATCTTTCCGAACCAATAGTTTATGGCGGCATAAGCGTCATCTGCTGGATGATGCTCGGAGCCGTGCCCCATGAACACGACAGCGTCCAGCGGCTTTCGTTCCCTGGGAATCGATTTCATCAAGGCCTTGGCCACTTTTTCATGGTCATCACGAGAAGAAAGCAGCGGCCTGGAGACCCGAATCCGCCTGATTCCCCCTTTCATGCTATCGAACGCGTGTGAGTTCGTCTGCAGGTCATGAAATTCCTCTCCCGGGATGGTATGGAACGACGCCACCAGCACATGGGTGTAACCGTCCTCCATCATTTTGGCGAGAGCAACCTCAGGAGAATCCAACTGCTTTCCCTGCTTCCGGAGCTTGTCGCGTATAACCTTCGAGGTGTAGGCCCATTTGACATCAACATTCGGGAACGACTCGTTTGCCCGCTTCTCTATCTGACGAAATGCATTTTGAGCTTCAGGCACACTTGTTCCGAAAGCTACAAGGAGTATCCCCTTCTTCGTTTCTTGCTTGGTCCCGTACTTGCCCCCCGAAGCCGCGGTAAAGGTCGCCGCAAGCGTGACAAGGGCAGAAAAAACCGCAATCGCAACTATTCTCCTGTTCATTACTACCTCCTTCAGCTACGCTATTGGTTGCTCCAATTTCTTTCCGCGCTCCTGGAGCCTCGAAAGAGCGCCTCAATTCCAGCCATTTTGTTCGACGCGATGGGAATCCGAAGGGGTCAGTGAAGGAGGGCAAGCCTTTAGGCCATGATCTGCAGGGACGCCCGTGTCCGGACGGTCTTCCCTGAGGATTCGAGAGCTAAAAGGGATCCTGCTCGAAAGAGGCTACTACACCAAGAACAAAAAAAGTCCCTGGACCTCATGGGTCCACGGACCGACCTGTTCCTTGTACCTCTGGATGCACCCCACAACTCCTCCGGTGGTTGGTACTTCCTCCCTGCGGGCAGGTCTTCTGGCTCACGGATCGTCCTGTAGCCGAGCCTTCCCAGGGCAGTTAAGCCCCAGTGGCATAAAACGGCTCCAGTACCCGTTTACAGCGGCGGGCCCGCTCCTGATTCTCACAGGATTCCCTATTAATCCACATTGGGGAGCCCGCAGGGTCGAATACTACTTTTTCTTCATAAAACACTGTGTGGCCGTTTTGTCAATCATTTTTCCAGTGTCAAGCCGGCCAAGCGCGCATCAAAACTGCAGGGGCTGGGCTGCGCGTTTCCCTACTCGCAACTGGCCCCCGATGAGAGATCTACGTCTCAAGGCTTTTCCAATCAGCAGGTCGAATTTGGCCCCCTTTGATCTCCAGCAATGTTGTCGTAGTCCGCTTGATAAAATCCCGGTCATGAGAAATGATCATGTAGGCAATGTCTGAATCTCGTAGGATATGGATCAGGCGTTCGGTCGTCTCTTCGTCGAGGCCGCCGGTTGGCTCGTCAAGTATCAGGATTTCCGGCTGCATGGCAAGCACCGTGCCCAAGGACACGAGTCGCTTTTCCCCGCCGGACAGACGGTAGGTCACCCGCTCTTCAAACCCGTCAAGTTTAAGAGTGGCCAGCGTGGAGGCAACGATCCGTTTGGCCTCTTCAGGGCTCTTTCCCAGGTTGAGCGGACCGAACGCCATGTCTTCCAGCACGGTAGGGCAAAAAAGCTGGTCGTCCGCGTCCTGAAAAAGGAAGCCGATACGGCCCCTAACATCTGTGAAGTCCGCTTCCTTGGTCCTGAGCTTCCCAAAGATTTCGACTTCTCCGGATTCCGGGAACAGCAGCCCCATGATGATATGGGACAAGGTTGTCTTGCCTGATCCGTTCGGCCCGAGCAGACCTATGCGATCACCAGGATTCACGCGAAGGTCCAGGCCGTCCAAGATGTATCGGGAGTTGTACTTGAATCGTATGTTGCTGAGATGAATCATCTTACTATCAAAATCACTCCGCAAGAAAGTGCGCTCCAGGCTGCGAGCAGGTAATCAAGCCTCTTCATTTCGTAATGGTGGAGAATGTAGAACTTTTCTTTGAACCCGCGACACCTCATCGCCCGGAGAATGCTTCTGGATCTATCGAAGCTCTTCACCAGCAGCATCCCTACAAGATAAGCATAGGTACGGTAGGTGTGCAGGTTCGTTCCAGGCCTGAACCCCCGGATTCTTATTGCATTCAGGAGCTTGTGATACTCCACATGAATCACATGGACGTACCGGAAACAGAAAAAGAAGAGGTGCACCAGCTTGTCCGGCACCCCCATGTGGCTCAACGCGTGGACAAGTGTAAACACTTGAGAAGTGCCCAAAAGAGCTATGACCGCAAGGATTATTGCATTGGACTTCAGGGTTATCAGCAAGGCGTAAAGCACGCCTTCCCGATGTACTTCAAGCGGGCCGATGGAATAGATCGTTTCCCCGGGATGGGTGAAAGGAAGAAAGAGCCAGAGGAAAAGAATGAACCCGTTTACCACCGCGAGCCTAAAGAGCACTCTGGCGATGCTGATTCGGGCCACTGCAATCAGTATCAACGGGAACACCAACGAAACCGCACACGCGGATATGGAATTGTTCAGCGCTACCACCACCGAAAAGACAAACGCCGCGATGATCTTTACGCGAGGATCCATTTTATGGATAAAGGAGTTACCGAGGGAGAATTCTTCTATTTCCATTCGCAAAGTCTCCGAAAAAAAGTAAAACGCCGGGAGGAAAGCCCTTCCGAAGAAAATACTCCCGATTTATCCGCCACGCCTTCGGCTCATAAAATAGGCGGCCAGACCAAAGATACCGAGGATCCAGCCGATTCCGCCTATGGCTTCGATCACGCCCGGCCCTTTATTCTTTTGCTCCAAAAGAAGCTTTTGCTGATTGCCGATCATTGCAACCAGCGGCTGAAGCCTGCTGTCCAAAGCTTCTTCCATCGCCTTTTTCAGCCCGGTCTGGTCGGTGACCGGGTAGTTTCCCTCTATGGTCGCGGTCTCAGGTCGGTCCTTGGTTTGCGGTCGCTGCTCTGAAGCGGCTCCGGTGCTGTTGGCACCGCCTGCCAGTTCCGCGGCGGTCAGTGTGAATTCCGCCCGGTGGCCCATTCCCGCGTGGAGGACCACTTTCAAATCGCCCTGCAAACGAGGCAGATCCGTCAACCGAAAAGCACAGACACCACTGGCATCGGTTCTTCCATCTGCGAGCTTTGTCCCTTCACCGTCGAGTAACTCGACCACACAGTCCACAGCCTTGGCTTTACCGCCGAAATACCCCTGAACCACCATTCGACCGGTTTCCAAATACGCGTACACGTTCACATTGTGAGCCCCGGCCGATGGCAGACCCAGAAGGGCAATCGCGGCGGCCATCGCAAGTCCTGAGCACAATTTGACCATGCTATTGCTCGGTACGCGATGTCTCATAGGGAACCCTTTCCCGGTAGCATTTCAGGTCTGACCTTTCGGACGAATTCCACGAGAAAAACCGTTATTATTCCTTCGATTATCATTACAGGGACATGAGCTATGATAATCAATTTGGCTGCAGTGCCGAAAGCCTCTCCAGTAGCGACCAGACAAAGAGCCACCAGAATGCCCGCGAAAACCACAGCTCCCGCACCTGCCACGAATTCGCCCACGCCCCTTATCACGGGGTGGGAGCTTTGAATGGCCCTTCCGCATGCAAGAGACATTAGTACCGCAGGGAAGGCCATGTTGAACGTGTTCACTCCCAGGGTTGTCAGACCTCCAAACTGAAAAAGGAGCGCCTGAAGAGTCAATCCCACTAGAATGGCCGGGAACGCCGCCCATCCCAGCAACAGGCCGCAGATTCCGGTCAGGACCAGGTGAGCCGCGGATGGCCCGATAGGAACGTGAATCAGCGACGCAATAAAGAAGACGGAAGAGAGCACAGCGACTTCGGGCAGTTTGTCATAGCTCATTTTCCTAAGCCCGATGGTCACTCCTCCCAGCGTAAGGGCCGCTCCCGCAGCAAGCACCGGAACTCCGAGGATGCCTTCAGAAACGTGCATTTTTCCCTTACTGCATCGGATAAGCGTGAACCCAGATAACTGCTCCGAGTTCCACCTTCTTATCGTTTCCCTGATGTTTTACAGGCTCATCAGCCTCCATAACGGCAGAGAACCCCCACCAACCGGGTTTGGGCATGGTAAAGGAAAAAAGCCCATTAGCGTCGGTTTTCACCACCTGCTTCACATGGGAGTCGGTGGGGGCCTTAGTCTTCCCTTTACCCCACCATTCCACTTCGACATTGGTTTCCGCTGAAGGCTTGCCATCCTTGAAAACTTGACCGGTGAACAAATTGCCTGCATACAAACCGTAAGGCCGGGTTAAGGGCACGATCTCGGCAGGTATGCCGGCTGTTGCCGCTATGGGTTTGTCCCATCCCTCCTCGGCGCCCAAAGCATCGACGATCACCTTTGTCACGTGAACGATGAACTTGTCTTCCGCCGGCTCCCAATATGGTTTAGGTTGGAGAAAGAAAACGTAATCAGCAGGCTTGGTTATCTTGAAGTTGGTTTCCCATACGGACTTGCCTTCCACGTTTTTCTCTCGTAGGTTCTCCCGCAAGTCTATTGCACTGTCGCCGATCACGACTCCAAACTTCTCCGGCTTGTCCATCTGCATTTGAGGCCCGCCCTCGAACGGATGAGTGAACTGAATCAGGAGGCCGATCTCCTTCTTGTCGTCCTTCCCAACCACATCTTTGGATGGAATGATCATGGCGAAATGCGCCAGGGCGGTACCGTACGCCATCAAGAAAACGGCCATGGCAAAGACCACTATGCGATGTGAATATCCCACGGTACTGATCTCCTTGAAGTATTGACGGGCCTGCCGGCGGAGCGTGATATTACGATAGGCGCTTTCGTGCTACGAGTCAAGTATTTTTTCCAATACCGTGGCATCATTCTCCGCCGACGGCACCCTCTTGATTTTTGCCTAAGAATCAGGCATACATAGGCCCAGGATTAAATGTTCTGACACAACGCTTCGTGCATGGAGCTGTTAAAGCCGATAATCCAAAGAGGTGCCGCATGGGACTAAAACTAACCAAGGTTTTCTGGCAGGTAGCCGCGGCCTTCCTCTTGGTCGGAATGGTGCTCCTTTCAGCCTCTTGCGCTCCACTCAAAGAGTTCTTGCAAGGAGGTCCCTCCTTCAGCGAAGCGGATCAGACCATTCCCGGCGGGAGGAGAGTGCCCATCCCTCCCACTGTGGATGACCTGGGCGTGAATAATTGATTGCGGGCCTGTTTGTCGAGGAACATCGAAAACCCTGGTTCCTTGAATCAGCCCTGTAACACCTCGGTTATAGTGATTCTCAGAAGTTTTCGCGGAATGAGGCCAGAGTTTTTGGCCGGGTCAACGGCGGCCAATAGGCCCCCCTACGGGAGACGAGATCAAGCCTGGAACTACAAATGTAGGGCGGCCTATTGGCCCGCCGCAAATTACTAGGCGGGTCAAGATGAAGCCCGCAGAGGCACCCGCTGGCCAATCCGTGATTACTTTCGAGAAAAAGTATAAGAAGATAAATATCGTCCCCTTTTCGTCGCTAGCAGTGAAATCGCACGTTCCGCGGGAAAGCAATCCAGGTTTTGGCCGTGCAGAAGATTAATTCGGGCTCACGCCGCCGCAATTCCAGAGAGATGCGAATCACTTTCCATATCCTGAACCGAATAGTTCCTTCAGGTGGCCCGCGTGCCATTGACAGGCCTGCATCGGTAGTTTAAGGTGAAATCATGCTGCCGGCGAACCGCGACCGGTCCGTGTGGAAAAAATGAGTGCTCGGGTTTCTTGGCGGCCTCTCTTGTTGAGAACTCTCCGGAATCACGCAAAAATGCAGGAGATCAGGTTATGGTTTTGCGTCCGCCGTGCTTTGAGAAACCTGTGTCCGGCCTCGAGGAGAGAAGACGCGGTCAAGAGACATCTGGAACCGGTCAACGCGAATGTGTTCATGCAAGCCATGATTTTGTTCGTAATACTTACAGGCGGTTAAAATCCGGATGATGCTCGAAGAGAAAATAATCGAGGAGACCTTGACGGTCGGCAATCAGCTCGGGCTTCACGCCAGAGTAGCGACCATGATCGTCCAGACAATGCGCAATTATGCCAGCAAAGTTACCCTGGGCAAGGACGGTGTGGAAGTTGACGCCAGAAGTGTGCTAGGGTTGCTGCTCCTGGCCGCGACACCCGGGAGCGAAATCGTTGTAAGAGCGCAAGGCCCCGATTCCAGGCAAGCCCTCGAAGAAATAGGCCGACTGATCCAAAATGAAGAATTCGATAACAAGTAAAACCGGGACACCCGGCTCGGCTCCCTCTGCCAATAACTCCATAAATACCTTGATGAAGGGAATTGGGGTTTCGGGCGGCGTAGGTATCGGCCAGGTGGTGGTGATCGAGCGCCTCACGGAGGAGATCTGTCCCCGTTGGGTCCTCAAACCCCACGAGATCCAAGCAGAGGTCGTCCGGTTCGAATCCGCGGTAAGGACCGCGGCAGACCACCTCAAAGATATAAAGAGCCGCATCGGTCCACATCATCCTCTGGGCGATCACGCATACATTCTTGATACGCACATCTTGCTGCTCGAAGACCGCATGTTTTTCGAGGGAACCAAGCATGCAATTTCCAGTGAACAACAAAACGCGGAATGGGCCGTTTCCGAAACAATAGCGAAGATTATGTCGGCCTTCGACACCATCGAAGACGATTATCTGAAGGAAAGGGCCAGGGATATACACTTCGTGGGAGAAAGGGTCCTGCGAATACTCATGGGGATCTCGCCTGAAAGCAAGATCCATCAGCTACCACCGAACTCGGTGATCGTGGCTCACGATCTTTCACCCGCGGACACTGCGCAGATCAAACGCGAGAGTGTTTTCGGGTTCGCAATCGATATGGGGGGCAAGACATCTCATACCGCGATCATTGCCAGGTCCCTGAAATTGCCCGCGGTAACAGGCCTAGAAAATATCTCCCAAACAGCCCAGACCGGAGATACTGTCATCATTGATGGGAGCACCGGGGTTGTGATCATTAACCCGGACCCGGAAATGCTGTTACGGTACAGGCAAAGGCAGGAACTATACAGCAAGTACCAGCAGTCATTGATGACCTACGGCCGATTGCCCGCGGTAACCCGGGACGGCAGCCGATCGGTAAGGATTTCCGCAAACATCGAGCTTGTTGACGAAATCGAAATAGCGCTCAATCACGGATCGGAAGGCATCGGCCTGTTTCGCACCGAGTATCTATTCCTCGGCAGGCGTGACTTGCCGTCTGAAGACCAGCAATTTGAAGCGTATCGACAGGTCCTGAGCCATAATCGTCCCAATCCTGTGACCATTCGCACATTGGATGTGGGCGGTGACAAACTGGCCGCGGGAATCACCGTTTCCCAAGAGTCAAACCCTGCGCTGGGCTTGAGGGCTATTCGCCTCTGTCTCGAACGACGGGACATTTTCAAGACTCAGCTTCGGGCTATTTTAAGGGCCTCGGTTCATGGGGATTGCCGGCTGTTGATCCCTATGATCTCGTGTCTCACGGAACTCCACATGAGCAAGGCCATTCTTGAAGATGTCAAAGCCGAACTCGTTTCCGAGGGTCAGGAATTCAGCCGGCGGATGAAGCTGGGGATTCTGGTGGAGGTGCCCGCGGCTGTTGCCATAGCGGACCTGCTGGCCCGTGAGGTGGATTTCTTCAGCATTGGCACGAACGACCTGATACAGTACGCCTTGGCAATCGACAGAGTGAACGAGCACGTCAGCTATCTCTACGACACCCTGCATCCTGCTGTGCTTCGGCTGATTCGCCAAATAGTGTCCGTCGGCCAGGCCACAGGTATTGAGGTAGCAATGTGCGGAGAAATGGCCGGCGATCCTCTTAACATCCCGATTCTTATGGGACTAGGGCTCGACGAGCTTTCGATGAATGCTCTCTCTATCCCAATAGTTAAGAAGTTTATTCGCCTGATAAGCATGGACGAATGCCGCGAATTGACTCAGAAGGCTTTTCAGATGCAGGAGGCTCAGGAGATTCACTGCCTGCTGGAAGGGTGGATCAGGGAGCGCTTCCCGAACGACTATTTTGTCGATCAGACCTAGTGCCTCGTTATGAAACAGGACGATCATGTAAAAATTATATGTAAGAACCGAAAAGCCTATTTCAACTTCGAGATAGAAGATACTTTTGAAGCAGGCCTCGCCCTGCTAGGTTCCGAAGTAAAGTCCCTCCGAAACGGCAAGGCCAATCTCTCCGATGCTTATGCTAAATTCATTGGCGGGGAAGCCTTCCTTGTCGATGCTCACATTTCGCCGTACGCTCAGGCCAACCGCGAGAATCACGAACCGCTGCGTGAACGCAAGCTGCTCCTTCACAAAAAGGAGATCAGAAAACTGTTCGGCAAGGTAAGCGAAAGAGGCTTTTCTGTCATTCCATTGAAACTTTACTTCAAGAATGGTAAGGTCAAAGTGGAAATGGCCCTTGCCAGAGGTAAGAAGGTCTACGACAAAAGGGAAGCCATAAAGAAGAAAGACCAGCGCCGCGAAATGGAACGCATGGCCAAATACAAGCTGCGCTAGGAGAAGAGAAGAGATAGAGAAGAGATTGTGGGGAGGCCCTTTTTGTAAAAAGTGCCTCCCCACGCCCCTCCCCAAAAACTTTCATATCCTGCTCGCTGTGTGTCTTCCGCCGGTGGCGAAAGACACACAGCGAATAAAATATGTAGCTTTTGGAAAAGAGCGCGAGGACGACTTTCTTTCACGGAAAAATGAAACAAAAGGCACAGGTGACTGTCTTTTATTTTGGCTTCGAACGATTTCGAGTGATTATCTAACGAAAGGGGGCGCCCTGGTTTCGACGGGGATAGTTGAGGTCAAGGTTGCATGTCGAGCACTCCGGTGACTCGTTAAACCGCCGGTAATAAACATACTCGCCGATAATCACGAGTACGCTCTAGCCGCGTAAGGCTAGCGTCTCTCCGCCTTTCTCCTGCGAGGGTGGAAGAGGCGACGTTAGCGGGATAGCCGATACTCCGGACCCGTTGGGGTTGACGCGAAACATTTAGCGGGTTGGTCTGGTGAGAACCTGTTCCGAGGGGGCCTCACCGGGCGAGACACAAATCTCGGAATAAGCATGTAGACGCCTTGTCCGAAGATTTCCGGACGCGGGTTCGATTCCCGCCGCCTCCACCAAATCCAAGAACTCGAACTCCCTGCAACCGTTTCGTCGTGAGATGAGTCAAGGGCAGACTGCCCCTTTTTGACCCCTTTTCACGTGGAGCCTCGTTTCGGCCTCAGAAGGCTCGTACCTTTTCTATGTTCGGCCATACCTGTTTAACTCTGTTCATGCAATAAGCTAGCAGCTCTTGTAACGCAGGACTCACCTTGGGAGCACTGCGCTGAAACTTGACAATCTCGAGTCCAAGCTCACCTGTCAACTCCGACCCCGTTGTCCAGGCTATTTCATGAAGCAGCATGTGCAGTCGCTGCGCAACTTGGTCATGACCTTCAGAGCGGAGCATGGTAATTAATGTCTCGAACTCATCTTCACCGGGCCGGGACGTGCTGTTCATGCCACCCTCCTGGAATGGGTGACCCCTTCTTAACGTCATCGAAGCCGGCTGTAATTCTGAAGCCAAACCCATGATCTGGCATAGCTTCAGAAGGCAATATGAAGGCCTCTGATTCCACTGGCTCCGGCTGTCGAAGTTGCAGCTGATTGAGGTGCGACAAAATAAAGTCCCTCGCGCTGTCTATTGGCATGGCACTCCTCCGGACATTGTGATTAGCCGATTAAGATTTAGGATTTGACAATGGCCATTTTGCATCGCCCCTAGGTTATCTCTCTCCGATAAAGTATATAGCCCTGGCCTGCCTTTACGCCCTAGAAGTTCACTCTCTGCAGAACAGGAGGAGACCAATTACTATTTGCCAACCGTTGTTTTGAATGAGAAACTTCTGGAAATCTGATCCAGAATCGCTTTGTGTTTATTGCTTTCTGCTGCCTGGATCCAAACCTCGAACTTGCCCATCTGGGCGCATAAACAGAACTCACGATCTGATTCACCTTCCTCGGTACCCCTGACTCTACAGTCACCTCGATACAGTGTGGCGCCGTCCTTGGACAAAATGGTAGGGTTTGGTATTAACCTTGGACACGGTTCCAACATTTTTTGCCCGGTCGCATGATCGTACACAAATATTTCTAGCCAATATCTGCCAGGCTGGTTAAACGGCTCTAGTGAATCGTCGAACTCGTAGTTTTGAAATCGAATGTACTCGAATCTTCCACCGCTGGAAATATGCCGCTCTATTCTACTCGAGGCAGGAACTTGGAAAGAAAATCCAAAGGTTTCGTTCACGATCGATTTCCAGCCAGATTTCGTAATCGCGTAGTCGGTCCAGGTCGAGAGTTCCGCGCGAATCGTTTTGGTGTCATCGGCGGCGAACAGGGCTGGCCCCAAAAGAAACACCATAAGGGGAATACAAGCAGTGCGCCCGAAGAGTGTGATCGCTTTGTTCATTGCTTCCTCCTGGAACTCATGTATCTTCGGACTCAATACCACGCAGTGTCATCCAGCATACCGGACGACAGCGGCGGCATCAAGACCAGAGCCAGCCACCACTTTGTGACCACGGGAATGCGTCGAGTTTTCATGAAGAATCTCCGGTTCATGCTGCAAGAGCGTAGGGACTCACCCCCGGATCAAAGTCCGGGGCGCTCTGCGGTGAAGTGTCTTTCTTATCTTGCCCCATACTGACAACAACTCCTCCCGGAGGGATGCCAAGTTGAAAAGCGGTTGTGAAACAGTCGAAGTTGTGGATCAATTAATAGAAAAGGGGTCAGGTCTGCCCTTGGCTCATGTTCGGAGTTGCCTTAGCACCCCGGTTGACCATAGAAAAAGCGATGCTGCCGGCTTCCGGGGTCTATTCGGCGCGCGGGCAGTAGCCAGAGGTTGAAATCCTCTCTCAGCGCACCAGCAAAAACAGAGAGAAAGGCCGCGATATGGAGTGCCCACGCCACTACTGTTCAACATGAGCCAAGACGAGACTCGCCCCCTCTACGGAATTACGAAGCGTTTTCTCAACCGGTTATCGCGGATGTGGACACTCTCGTGCAAAACGCCGTTTTACAGCGGTTCTCGAAAGTTCTTTCCGACTGGAATCGCACTGCTGGACAAGCCAGCAGAAACTGTCTCAAAACCCTAAAATGGATACATTTCCGTGTAGGGGCGCTTCGAGAAGCGCCCTGATTTCGGGCGGTTCACGAACCGCCCCTACCGGCCGGCCGATGAAATCCTCAGTTCTGAGACAGTTTCAGCAGTGGCACCCACAATTCAGTCGGTGATTACTTTCGAGAGCTGCTATAAGTGCTGTGAGCCTAGTACTCCAGCCGGACCCAGCGACCGCTCGGCGCGATGGCCAGAAGTTTCACTTCGATTCCGGCTACGGAGAGGCTTTGCCCAGGCTGCAGCCGTTCCGAATCCGCGACCTTGCCGTCATTGTCCGCGTCGATAATCACTGGATCGTTGGAATAGTCACCGTCGGCATTCCCATCGAATGTGACCACCTTGTAGGGATTGCCGTTGAGTTCGATCTGCCCTTCCCAGTAGCACTTGGGGTAGAAGCGTATGCCGCCCATGTTGCTCGGGAAAAGCCACAACCGATAAGGTACCGCGGTCTCTTCTCCCTTGTAAGGTAATTCCAGAGTATAGTGATTTGGCGCTGCGCTTGGCCCTTCGCCGACGAAAGGCCCGGGGTCATCTGTCATGTCACCGTTTCGGTTGGCATCAAGGTAGATCTGCGGCGGATTTGATCCCTCGGTGATCATCAGAAAAGTTTGCCCGGCCAAGGTAAACCGGTCGTAATATCGCTTGGCGTCTGTCTCGGGGGGGAATTTCTTGAAACCCTGATTCGGATCCGGCGTTTCGAAGAAGTGTACGCCTCCGGACCCTTGGGTTACAGACAGACCCAGCGGAGGCCCTTCCGAAGCAAATTTCAGTTCGAGTAATTCCCCCGTGTTCATGACGAAGATATTCGGAACTTTATCGGCTTTTTTTTCCTTGCGGCTTTTCTCTGCTGGAGGTTTGGTTCTCGTACCGGACTGCTTGAGCGCTTTTTCTTGCGACTGAGGTCCGCCTTTCCCTGCAACGGCTTTAGGCTCCTCCCGGCCCTTGTCTTTGGACCAGAACAAGAAATACCCGGCTCCGAAAACCACTACGGCGAGGAGGCAACAGATGAGGAGCCAACGCTTCCCCGCATTTGAATCGCTCTCCTGAACGGTTAACGGGGCCCAGCTTCCCTCTTCCCGGAGTGCAACGAACTTTGACACTATTACTCCGCAGACAGGGCATTCCGGGCTTTCAGATGTCAAAAGGGCGTCGCACGCGGGACATTTTTGCAGAGTGGGAGTCTGAGCATCCTCCCGTGGGGCGACATTCAGGGTTGGCAAAGACGCTGATAACCTGTGCTTCTCAGCTTCGGTCAAGTGACCGGCTGCAGACAGCTTGCGCAATACGGATTCCAGTGACCTGTCGGACAGGCCATGCTTTTGCTTCAGTTGCCCGCCGTCCATACCTGCACGGATGTCTGTTAGAAGTTGCTGAGCGCTAATTCGTCGCTTTTCGGTGGTGGCCATAACGCCGTCCTTCCTTGGGGGACGATTTTGAGGCAGCCCGGTGGCCGTCACAAAACGCACTCTATGTCTCGTCCTGGGCACGCTCGGTGTTCAATGCGTGATCCCCTTCTTGAAGTAGGTTGAACGGTTATACGGGTTGCCAAAAGTAATGTCCATTTGGCCAGAAGATAATCAATCTGGTCTTCAGATCGTATCTACGGGGCCTACTTTTCAAGAGCGTTATAACGCCCGTCGTTCCCGCGAAGGCGGGAACCCAGGAAATCCCGCGAGACGCG